>JBBSEO010000179.1:0-5315 GCA_038239645.1 Chthoniobacterales bacterium
TCCCGCGGCGCGCAGTTCATCGAGCAAACTTTCGCGGCAAACATCGCCCAGGTGCCAGACCTCATCGACCTCGCTCGCGGCCGACACCAGCTTCGGTGGCAGGCGATTGTGCGTATCCGCGAGGACAAGAATGCGTGTCGGAGACATGGTGTGCGCAATAATATCCGTTTCCTCGGCCGCTTCCGCAGCTAAGTTCGCCGGTGTCTTTCCAGGATTTTGGACTCTCGGATGAAGCGGTGCATGGCGCACAGGCCATGGGGTTTGTCCATCCCACCCCCATTCAGTTGCGGGCGTTCCCGCTTATCCTCGCCGGTCGCGATGTGGTCGGCACGGCCCAGACCGGGACGGGTAAGACGGCGGCTTTCGCCCTGCCCATTCTGACCCTCCTGGGCGAGCACGGGAAATTCCGTTGCCTTGTCCTCGAACCGACCCGCGAATTGGCGGCGCAGGTGGAAACCGCTTTTCGCGATTACGGGCGTTTCAGTGACTTGCGCGCGACCGTCGTGCACGGCGGGGTTGGTTACGGGAAGCAACGGGAGGAATTGCACGCCGGCGTTGATACGGTCATCGCCACGCCCGGGCGTCTGCTCGATCATCTTGAACAGGGCACGATGAATTTCAATCACGTCGAAATTTTGGTCCTCGATGAAGTCGATCGCATGCTCGACATGGGTTTCTTGCCCGACGTGCGCCGGATAGTGCAAAAGATCAAAGGCGAACGGCAGACCCTGCTTTTCTCGGCCACGCTGCCGCCGGAGATTGAACGGCTCGCGGCCACCGTTTTGCGCGACCCGGAGACGATCGAGATCGGCGCCTGGCGTTCGCCCGCCGAAACGGTCACGCACGCGGTCTATCCCGTCGCGGCCGAGCAAAAATTTGAGCTGCTGATGGCTTTACTCGAGCGCACGAATTTCGACAGCGCGCTGATTTTTTGCCGCACCAAACACGGGGCGGACCGCATTGCGCATCAGTTGAAGACGAACAAGCACGCCGTGGCCGTGCTTCATTCGAACCGGACACAACGGGAACGGATCGAGGCGCTGGAAGGTTTTAAAAGCGGAAAATACGAAGTCATGGTGGCAACGGACATCGCGGCGCGCGGGCTCGACATCGCCGGCGTCAGCCACGTCATCAACTACGATGTGCCGGAGCATCCGGAAGATTACGTTCACCGCATTGGACGAACGGGACGCGCGCAGAATGTCGGCGACGCCTTCACTCTTACCAACGGCGAGGAACTGCCGTCACTCCAGGCGATCGAGCGTTTCATCGGGCAGAAGATTCCGCGGCTGAAACTCGAGAATTTCCCTTACAAATATACCGTGCTCTTCGAGCCGGAGACCGGCAGCGGGAAGCGCGCGATTGGCGGCGGCCGGACGCATCGCGGCTATTCTTTCGGCCGGCGGCGGCGTTAAAAGCGAATCGGCGCTCGCCATCCCGGAATTTTTTCGTCAGCCTGCGGCACAATGCCGAGCGAAGCGGACAGCAACGAAAGTCATGCGCCGCTGAGCAATCGTGGCGCGCGCCAGATTGTTCAGCTCGTCGTCATCCTTATTGGCCTCTGGTGGCTGGTGCGTTCGCTGCGCTCCGTCCTGCTTCTCTTCGCCCTCGTCTTTCTCGTGGCGATGGTGCTGAACCCGCTCGTGGTCTGGCTGCAAAAGCGGCGTGTCCGTCGCGGCGTGAGCGTGGCCCTCATCCTCATCGGCGTTCTCGGCGCGGCCGTCCTCATCGGCATGTTCGCGATTCCGCCGCTGCTCAATGAGCTGCAGGATTTGATCAAGCGCGCTCCCGGCGCGTGGCAATCCATTCGCAGCGGCTTGGAAAATGTCGCGCGCCGTTACCCGAGTTTTCGCTCGGTGATTCCGCAGGCCGACGAAATTGCCAGCGCGGTGGGCGCGAAGGCGGGCGATTTCGCGAATGTGCTCTTGAAGTCGACGATCGGATTTGTCGGCGGCGTTTTCAGTGCCGTCCTCGCTCTGCTCCTGCTCATCTTCGTCCTGGCCAACCCGCGACCACTTGTTCTCGGTTATCTCGCGATGGTTCCGACAAAGACGCGTCCGGCGGCGCGGCGCACACTCGAGCGTTTCATGCGTCAGGTCAGCGGATGGGCGCGCGGCGTTCTTATTAACGGCGCCATTACTGGCGTCACCACCGGGACTCTTCTCTGGCTCATCGGGGTTCAGCCCGCGCTTGTTTTCGGCGCATTCACTTTTCTCGGCGAACTCCTGCCGACGGTCGGCCCAGTGATCATGGCGTTCCCCATCCTTTTCGTCGCGCTCAGTCTGGGCATGACGAAATTCTGGCTCGCTCTCGCCGTGATTCTTTTTGTCCAGCAAGTCGAGACGACGGTTCTGGTCCCATACGTCTTCGGCCGGGAGTTGCAGCTCAACCCGGTGATGATCCTGTTCTTCACCCTCGCTACCGCGTCGCTCTTTGGAATTATCGGCGCGATTCTGGCGTTGCCCTGCGCTGCGCTCGTCCAAATTCTCATCGATGAATTTTATCTCCGGCCTCGCCGTTTGAATTACAACGCGCTGGAAAAGGACGCGGGACGAATCGTGGCGGGTGAACGGGCGTCGTCGAGCGGTGAATTTCTCGGTGAAGCCTAGAACAGTCGAGCTAAGTTAGGACCACCATGGCTGATGTAAGCATCGATATTATTAAGAACGGACCGCTCATCGTGAAAGGCGCGGTCGATCTGAAGGACAGCGACGGTAATTCCTATCCCGCGGAGAAGCGGATGGCGCTTTGCCGCTGCGGCGCTTCGACCGAGAAGCCGTTCTGCGACGGCACGCATTCGAAAATCGGTTTTCAGGCGGCCGAGCGGGCCGTCCCGGGGTCGAAGGAAGAATAACTTCGCGAACACCCTTGCGGGGGACAGTTTAGATGTTGAAAAAGCTGTGAATAAGACTGTGGACAACTTCCGCACTTTTGTGGCAATCTCACAATCCCCTATGAGCTATCGGTTCATCATAGACATCAGGCCTCACCGATACGGCTGGAGTTGCGCGCTGCCGACCACAGATGAGCGAGTCTTCGTTTTGAAGCCGCAAGCCATCCAGTTTGCGCAACAGCAGTGCGCCGAAGTGCCCGCCGAAATTCTCGTTCGCAACCGCCACGGCGCCATCGAGCGGCGATTGCAGATCGGGCCGCGCTAAACCGCGCGAACAGATTCGGCTACGTTTCGCCGCGGGTCGCGGCTAGGCTTCGCGCATGCATTTCCGATCCGCGCGTTGGCTCTTCGTTCTCGTCCCCTGCCTTGGCCTGGCCCAGACCCGAGCAGAGAAAATTGCTTTCGTTGGTGGCTCGCTCCTCGATCCGGCAACGCAGAAGATCATCCCAAACGCGGTTGTGGTCGTGGATGGGAACAAGATCATCACCGCGGGCGCGCGGTCCGGCGCGGAGATCCCGAGCGACGCACGCCGGATCGATTGTTCCGGGAAATGGATCGCGCCTGGTTACATCGACACCCATGTGCACTTTTTCCAATCGGGCGGCTTGTTCACCCGGCCCGACGCCGCCGATTTCACCAAGGTGCGATCGTATGCCGACGAAGTTACCTGGGTGAAATCCCATCTCGACGATGTTTTCGCCCGTTACCTTCGCTCTGGCGTGACCAGCGTCGTCGACGTCGGTGGTCCGATGTGGAACTTCGAGGTCCGTGAGGCGGCGGCGAAATCGGCGAAAGCGCCACGCGTGGCCGTGGCGGGGCCGTTGATCTCGAGTGTTTCGCGACCCCAGCTCGATCTCGGCGATCCGCCAATCGTGCAGATCAATACGCCGGAAGAAGGCCGCGCCTTGGTCGCGAAGTTGGCCGCAAAGGATCCGGACTACATCAAAATCTGGTACATCGTCAGCGCGGACCACCCGGTCGAAGCTTTTCGCCCGGTGGTGCGCGCGGTGATCGCAGAGAGTCACACGCGCAAGATTCGCGTCGCCGTGCACGCGACCGAGCTGGCCGCCGCGCGCGCGGCCGTCGAGGAAGGCGCCGATCTCCTGGTCCACAGCGTGACCGATCAGCTCGTCGATCCCGCCTTCGTCGATCTGCTGAAGAAACGCGGGACAATTCTCTGCCCGACGCTCGTTGTCTTCGAACGTTACGGCCGCACCTTTGCCGATCGTCTTAACCTGACGCCGGAAGAAAAAGCGTGGGGCAACCCTGAGGTCATCGCGTCGCTGGCGGTGGCAAGAATGTTGCCCGCGCAACTCCCTGATCGCGTCAAAACGGCGCTGGCCGATCCCGACGCGGTGCTGTCGCGCATCGCCCAGACCATGGAAATCGCGCAGAAGAATTTAAAAACGCTCAGTGATGCGGGCATCACGATCGCAGCCGGAACCGACGCGGGAAATATCGGGACGATCCATGGGCCGGCGATTTTTCGTGAATTTCAACTGATGCGGGAAGCCGGACTGACGCCGTGGCAAATTCTCCAGACCGCGACGGTCAACGCCGCGAAAGTTTTCGCGACGCCTCGCTCGGGCGCCGTCGATCAGGACGGGAAACCGTTGCTCGGTCGCGTTGCTCCCGGCGAGCTGGCCGACCTGTTGATCCTGAACGCGAACCCGTCGGACGACATCGCGCAGGCATCCAACATCGATCGGGTGATGAAAAACGGCGTCCTTTTTGCCGCCGACGAAATTCTCGAGACCGCAGCCGCTTCCTCTGGCGAAACCATGCACGCGATCGTCGCCGACGAGTACGGCGATCCCGACGTGATGAGCGATCAGGAGGTGCCGATTCCGCAGCCGAAGGAAAACGAGATGCTGTTAAAAGTGATCGCGAGCGGAGTGAACCCGGCCGATCCGCTTATTTTGTCGGGAGAATATGCGGAGCAATTCGGCACGCATTTGCCGCTGGTGCTCGGCTACGATGTCGCGGGCGTGGTGGAAAAAACGGGCGCGCGCGTGACCCGGTTCAAAGTCGGCGATGCCGTTTACGGTTATCTGCTTTTCGGCGGCGGCTGGGCGGAACATTGCCTCGCGAAGGAAAACGAAGTCGCGCTCAAGCCCGCATCGATTGATTTCGCGACCGCCGCCGCGGTGCCACTGGCGGCGTTGACCGCCTGGCAGGCGCTGGTTGACGCGGCTCACCTGGAACGCGGCCAGACTGTTCTGATCCACGGAGGTTCGGGCGGCGTCGGAAGTTTTGCCATCCAGATCGCCAAGGCGCGCGGCGCCCGGGTCATCGCCACGGCCTCAACCGAGAACCAGGATTTTCTGAAGGAACTCGGCGCCGATGTCGCGATTGATTACAAAGCGACGAAGTTCGAGGACAAGGCGCACGATGTCGATGTCGTGCTCGATCCCGTGGGCCA
>JBBSEO010000180.1:0-5304 GCA_038239645.1 Chthoniobacterales bacterium
CAAATGGCTGGAGCACGCCGATCGAAATCGCGGCCGATTTCGTTCCCTCTTGCTCAAGTCGCTTCAGAATTTTCTAAATAACGCCGTGGAAAGAAATCATGCGCACAAGCGCGGCGGCAAGGTGGAATTTGTTTCCTGGGATGTCTGGATGGCGGAAGCGCATCGCAATTATCCATCCCAGCCCAAGCGCTGGAAACTTTGCCACCAGAGCGGCTATCTACGCGGCGTTCTCGCGCGTCAAAAGGGCTGTGCGGGTTCATGGCTGCGCTTCGACCGGCAAGAAAATGGCGGAATGCAGCAGCTTATCTTCCAGAACAGCAAAGCGCGGGTCGGCAAAGAGTGGCGCGAGGAAAGGGTAAAAGCGTGGGGTGCTTACTCGTGCCGAACGATCGTCGCAAGCACGGTCGAGGCAGGCGAAGGCCTGGTCGTTCTCGCCGAGCGCAGCGTAGATAGCCGCGATGTGGGTTTGATCGACGTAACGTTGTCGAGCGAGCCCCTCCAAATTAGTCAGCATACTTCGAGCGCGATCACTTTGGCCGGCGTGCGCATAGCAGATCGCCAGCTGAAAATTCGGACGGGTGAGAAGCTCAGTTGGTAATGATTCATAACGCTTGATTGCATCCTGCCAGCGACTTTGGGCGACATAGACATTGGCGATTGGGTCGACGTCATAGAAGAAGCGCGGGTCTACCTCCAAAACCTGCTCCGCGAGTTGAAGGGCGGAAGAATACTCGCCACGCGCGATTTCAATAAAGGACTCGAAGAGCAGCGGCCAGGTATAGAGCGGGTCGAGCGCACGGGCGCGTTGTAGTTCAGCGCGGCCAGCAATGAAATTGCGTTCGACTCGCGCAAGATACCAGCCTAGCCAGCGGTGCGCATCAGGCGAATTCGGATTAAAGCGCAACGGCGCGCTCCAGCTCGCGCTTGGCCAGAGGAAAATTGCGATCGTAAAGCATGGAGACGGCGCCTAACCAGATATGGCCGACGCCGGCCGTGTCGTCGTTGCGAACGGACATGAGTGCGGCGTGGCGGATGCGATCGAGGAAATCCCGCGGTGCGCGGTAGGCATCCGCGATTGTAAGATAGGCGCCGGCCAGATCGCCCCAGGCGACGGCGTAATGCGGATCTTCGGCCACCGCTTCCTGAAGCAGGGCGATTTTGCCTTCGAGGCTTTTCTCGTCGGCGTGCGCGCCCAAGGCGTGTCCGCGCAGATAAAGATCGTGCGCGCGCACGTTGGTCGTGGGCGGAACGAGGAGTCGTCGTTCCTGCGCCGGGGCGAGTTTGATGCGCAAGGCCTCAGCGACTTGTTGGGCGACCTGGCCTTGCACGCCGAAGATATCGCGCACGTTCTGGCGGTAACTTTGTCCCCAAAGGTGTTTTCCACTATGCGCTTCGATCAGTTGAACGTTGATCAAGACTTCATCGCCGGCTTTCTGCACGCTGCCTTCGAGTAAGCTCGCGACCCCGAGCTCGCGCCCGAGCGCGCCCGGGTTTCCGGGATCGCCCCGATATTTATCGGTCGAAGTTCGCGATCTGACCTTCAAGTCGCGGAGCTGGGCAAGACTGGTCAGAATTTCATCGCGCATCCCGCTGACGAAGTAGGCGTTGGCTTTGTCCTCGCTCAGGTTTCCAAATGGCAGCACCGCGATTGATTTGTGATCGATCTCAACAGCAAGCGCTTCGGGCTTCTTCTTCTCCACCGCTTTCTGCGAATGCACCAGGCGGAAGACGAACAAGCCAACTGCCGCTGCGGCGAGGACAACGATCAGCGCCGCGAGCTTACGCCCGGTCGCGCGAGTGGAGCGAGGAGAAAGCTCTCCCTCGCGTTTGATTCCATCGGGGGTGATTTCGAAGGCCCAGGAACAGACAACCGCGATCGGGAAGCCAAGGATAAGCAGCAAAATGATCAAACGGACGACCCATTCCGGAACGGCGAAAAAGGGAAAGACCTGGGTCGCAATCTGGATGAGCAACCAGGCCGCAACGGCGTAAGCGGCCGAGACTTGGTAGACGTGGCGCCGTTTCAGTTCGGCAACGAAGTTCCGGAAATTCACGAAATGGGGAGAGACCAAGAAGGAGATCGCATTTAGCGCGCATTTGTCGCGGCAAAACCGGACGATGTCGGAATTGGTCGAAGCAGCGCTCCGGCTGCTTTTTCACTCCGGCAGGTTCCAGCGCAAAAAGAAGCTGCCACCCTTGCCAACTTTTCGCAGCGGCGGCTACCTGGTTGATATCGCTGACCGGACGCGCTCTACGATGTGATGGAAGGCAGGCGTCGAATGTTCGTTGTTGATACGAATGTGCTTGTCTACGCCGCGGATCCAGATTCTGAGTTTCACCGTCCCTGCCGGCGATTAATCGCGAGCTGGCGCGGCCAGGCCTCGCCGTGGTATCTGACCTGGTCTATCTGCTAGGAATTTCTACGGGTCTGCACTCACCCTCGGGTCTTTCGTCGGCCATTCGCGATGGCGGAGGGCTGGCATTTTCTCGAAAATATCTTCCACTCGCCGAGCGTCGAGTTTCTTCCGCCGACTTCGCGACATTCGGCCGTATTGCGGGCACTGCTCGCCGAAGTCCCGCATTTGCGCGGTAACATTCTGCACGACCTTCACACCGCGGTGCTCATGCGCGAGCACGGAGTCAAGGAAATCTATACCTTGGATGGTTATTTCCATCGTTTCCCATTTCTTACCGTGCTTGATCCGACCAGGTGATAGGTTGGGCATTGTCCAATCCCGGTGTTTGGACTTGGTTCAAATCGCAGGGCATGCTGTCGCCGCCGCCCTACAGCTTCGGGCGCGACTCGACCAGGCTTTGGAAGCGCGCGTCCGTGCGCAGCGGATCAAACATGGGATCGAGTCGAAGCAGCGCCGGTGTGAGCGGCATGCCAGTGGCGAGTCCGCCATTGCACGGTATCGGAAGTATTTTTTGCAGCGTCTTAATGGCGCGGTCTGGCTCACCGAGGCGCGCGCTTACTCGCGCCAGAACCTCGAGCGATTGCGCGCCGTTCGCAGCTTGTCGCTCGATCGGATTCAAGGCCATGGCGCGCTCGACCATTGCCAGCGCTTCGGCTTTGTCATCGAGGCCTCCGGCAACGAGCGCGAGATCATCGAGAAGCGCCCAGTTCTCCGGTTGTTCCTTGAGAAAGGCCTGCAATTCGCGGCGCGCGTTTTGCCAGGTCTCCCGGGCCCCTGCCCGATCGCCAGCGACTTCCTGCGCCCAGCCCAACCAAAAACGAAAACTCACCATTGAGATAACCAGCTGCCGGGTCGGGCCGAGCAAGTAAGTTCGTCAGGCGGGGAATGATTCGCTCGGGATGACGCTCAAGGATGGCTTGATACGCCAAGGTTTCCCACGCGGTCGGATCGCCCGCGGCCGGCTGCAGCGAAGCGAGGAGCGTCGCCGCGCGAGGCAAGTCCCCTTCAGCCTGCGCAATCGCCGCCTTTTCCACGAAGGCATCAATGTCGTTCGGCACGATCTCCAGAATCTGGTCGAGCTTACCGACCGCTTCAGGGAAACGACGAAGGGTGATATAAAACTGAGCGTGCCGGGTAAGCAGGCTGACATTGCGCGGGTCCAGTCGCTCGGCTTCATTGAAGTAGGACTCGCTTCGTTCCCATTGGCCCTGGTCGCGCGCGACAAAAGCTAACGACTCAGGAATCCGGCTGCTATTGGGAAGGAACTGACGGGCCTGCTCGTAGTAACTCACCGCTTTGTCGAAGTAAGTCAGGATTCCGTAGTGGTAATACCCTTTGGCGACGAGGCCCTCTCCGAGATTGGGCTGCTGGGTCAGCGCGGTCTCGGCCGCCTGGCGCGCTTCTTCCTTAAGCGCGGAGGTTGGTTGTAAATTCGTGGTATGATAGCCGCGCGCGTCAACATAGGAAAGGAGCGCCCAACTCAGGGCAAACTTCGGATCTAGCCTGACGGCTTCTCTGAAATACTTTTGGGCGCCGAGATAGTTGGCCGGAGTGTTTTGTGTTTTCAGGGTATACGCCAGGCCGCGGAGGTAAGCGTCGTAGGCATCTGGATTATCTGTCGGCTTGGCCTCGATGATTTCCTCCTCCCGGCCAGTAAGCTTCGCGTGCAGCTTATCGGCGATGGCCTTGGCCACGTCGCTTTCGACGGCAAAGATGTCGGTTAGTTCGCGGTCGAAAATCTCCGCCCATAAATGCGAATCGGTTGCCGCTTTAATGAGCTGCACATTGACCCGGACGCGATCATGATGCTTCTGCACGCTTCCTTCGAGGATGTATGCGACGCCAAGTTGGCGCGCAATCTCAGGAATGTTGTCTGGGCTGCTTTGATAATGTTGCATCGAAGTGCGCGAGATGACTTTCAGATCGGCGATCTTCGCCAGGCGCGTGAGGATTTCGTCCTGGATGCCTTCGGCGAAATAGGCGTTCGCTTTTTCTTCGCTCAGGTTTTCAAACGGCAGCACCGCGATCGATTTGCTGTCGACTTCCGCAACCGGCGCACGGGGCTGGCCTTGTTCGCCGACCGTTGGCGAACGCATGCGGCGGAAGACCATCAGCCCGGCCGCCACCGCGGCAATCACGACAATCAGCGCGGTAAGTTTGCGTCCCATCCTCCGCGCGGGTGAGCGATGGCGCTCGACTTCTCCCTCGCGCACAATTCCTTCCGGCGTGATTTCAAACGCCCATGCCAGCGCGAGCGCAATGGGGAAGCCGACCGCGAGGACGAGGACGACCAGCTGGACGGCCCAATTCGGAATTCCAAAAAATGGAAAAACCTGGGTCGCGACCTGGATGAGCAACCATGCCGTCACCACATAAGCGACCGCGACGTTATAAACGCGCCGGCGTTTTAATTCGGCCAGGAAAGTTGACGGCCTCATCTTCCGGTCAGGCGAAAGAGAGGGGGCGCGTCATGAGCGGATTCTGGCAACGACAATGAGCGAGACTTTTTCTGCCTCGCGGTGGGGGTGTGGCCATTACTGAGGGAGCGGGCTGACAAAATCAATTGAATCCTCGTCGATTCGCGCCGGTCGCTCAACGCGCGGTGGTAACTTTCCCTGTCATCCCGCGCGCACCCAAAGGATCCCGGTGAAGTTGCCTTTAAGCTTTCGCCACGGGATACTCCATTGGCATAAGGGAGGACGGTTAAAGCGTCGCGCTGCCTTCGTCGCCGCCGAAGGTGATGCCTTGGGCCAGCGGCAACTCGGTCGAGAAGTTGATCGTGTTGGTCTGACGCCGCATATAGCTCTTCCACGAATCGCTCCCACTCTCGCGGCCGCCCCCGGTATTTTTCTCGCCGCCAAACGCGCCGCCGATTTCAGCGCCGCTC
>JBBSEO010000181.1:0-5241 GCA_038239645.1 Chthoniobacterales bacterium
ATCCTCGCAGATGGTGACGCCGATTTTTTGCCCGCGAAAATCAAACGGCGAGACGTTCACGGCCGGCTCAAAATATCGATCCTCGTCGAAGACGTCGTAGGTGGGGAGGAGCGACTTAAACACCGTTTGCCGCGGCACACCTTGCTGCAACAGGCCCGCGGCGTTATGAAACGGTTTGCCGCGCCCGGCATTGCGCGCGACGAAGCCGACCACTAACGCGGCGGCGCCGACTTCATTCTGGAGTTGATCGAGCTTGGCCAGGTTGTCGGGAACAAATCGCGATTTGAAAAGCAAATCCTGCGGCGGATATCCGGTAATCGCCAGTTCTGGCGTCAGGACGATATCGGCGCCTTGCGCCACCAGATCGTGATAGGCGGAAATAATTTTCGCGCAGTTCCCACTCAAATCGCCGACGGTCGCATTGATCTGGGCGAACCCGATTTTCATACGCTGCCTTACTGATAAGGCGCGTGGGCTGGTGACGCTACTACTTCGACGAGATCACGTCCGCGGAGCGATTTTTGTAGCCGCCGTTGAGCGCGTCATCCGCGCCCTCGACGAAGACTTTGCCCCACTGAAAAAGGCAGGCCGCGGCGAACCCCGCCACCGCGCAAATAATCACCTTATGGATAAATGTGGCCTGCATCCCTCGTAAAAGAAGCAGGCCGAGTGCCATGGAATCGCTACCAGAAACCCCATTGCTCAGTGTGCAAGATCCAGATTCCGAGGAGCATATTGGTCACGGCGTGGGCGAGAACACACGACGTCAGACTGCCGGTCCGCCAGGCGACGAAATTGTAGACGGCGCCGGTGATCAAAGCCGCGGGCCAGTCCGGTCGCGAATGGCTAAAGCAGAACGCCACCGCCACGACGCTAAACGAGAGCCAGCGGAACTGGCCGAACGGGACGCGCGGGAAGTCTTCTTTGATGAGAAAACGCAGAAGAAAGCTCCGCCAGAAAACCTCCTCCACCAGCGGAACCACAAGCACGAGCCTGAGCAAGCGGAAGATCAGTTCCGCTCGATAAAGCAAAGGTTGATCGGCGAGCAGTTGGGGGTTGAAACCGTCGAGACGAGCGGAGAAACCGAGAAATTGCTGCGGCGTGATCCAGATTAGAAAAACCAGGACGGCGGCAAGAATAGTGAACAGGACTCGCCGCGGTCGGTCGATCGGATAAAAGCGGCGGAAATAGATCAGCAGAACCGTGCAGAGGATGGTTTGAAGGGGATAAATCCAGAATTCGGCGTGCGCGAAAAAGGGGGCGCGGTTGAGCGGGTGGAAAACGGAAACGAGCGCGAGAAGAGCGAGGAAAAGAAACATCGGCGCGACGTGCGCCGTCAGAGATGAGTCTGGGCGTGATTGCTTTTCTTCCTTCGACATGACCAATTACTTTCTAGCGATGCCCGAAGAAAGCGACAGAACAGAAAACGATGTCCTCAGTCGTCTTCTCGAAGTGGAACTTGCGCAGAGACGCGCGGAGTGGGCGCGAGTCCGCGAACAAAGGCAGCGCCTCCGTGCATTCAGTTTCGCGTTCGTGAGCGTGATCGTCCTCGGAGCCCTGACGATTTTCTATTTTTTCTTTGGCCGGGCGCACGAATTGCGCGATCTGCACCGCCCCACGCCGACCACTTCCCCCTGAACTAACGACTTGTGGTCAGTGTCCCAGTCGCGGGCGTCTGCGAGGCCTGGCGGATGGCTCCGCGCTGATTAATGACGAAGGTGTTGTTGTCGCCATACTGCGCCCACGGGCCTTTCGGGACTTCCGGGAATTCGACGAAACGCCAGTCGGTGACGTCGGTATCGTTCATCCCAAGAAAATCGCGGACTGCCGGCGAAACATCCAGACCGGCGCCCCGGTTCAGATTTGGTTTCGGACGTTCATTGCCGAAAACATATTGCCAGTGATCGGTGCGGAACGGGCCGCAATCCTCCCATTGGGCGTAGGCGACGCGAGTCCCTTTGCGAATCGCCACCCAGCGACTCTTGCAGGTGCTGACCGCCGGACCCTGGTAAGCATCGTTGAACCACGGCACCACCCTAGGCGCCTCCGCTCGGTGCCCGGTAGACGCTTTATCGTTATAGGGCAGAGCACAGTAGAACGGATTCTGGTGCGGGACGAAATTTGCCGGCAGATATCCGCGGCGCTGCGCGCGATTAGGAGTATCGAAACCGCCGTAGTTCTTCGTCCAATTTTTGTCCCAGGAGCTGGAGTGATTCGGAACCGGATTGCGCGGGCTCGGCTCCTCGCCGATCCAGAATGTGGTCGTGACGATTTCTTGTTTCCAAGGATAACGCTGCGACGCTTTGGGCTTCTGCTTCTCGGGCGGCGCGAATGTCGTTACCGTACTCGGCGACGGGAAAGCATCATCGGTCAATCGATCGGAGTTCTTGCTCAGCTTCAACTTTGCCGTCGGAACCGCCGCCGGGGCAGCATGGGTGAAGACCGAGCTCAAAGAGCCAAGCAAGACGGCAAAAGTGTGAATAAAAGTTCCGGGCTTCATCGAAGCAATCCCCCTCGCAGAAGGCGAATTTAGGGTCACAGATAGAATCGGTTAAAACGACCTGTCTGAGTGTTTAATCTAGCGCATTTTCAGCGACTTGCCAAGTCTTCCCGCGCCTTCGCCACCATGGCCTTTTCCTCGGGTAAAAGCGTGGCGCGGTCACTTCTCTCCAGAGACTGTGAGGCCGCGTCGCGGTCTCCATTCGCGACCAAAATTGCGCCGTAATAGGCGGCGATAGCCGGCCGGCTGCGAGCGTGTTCCGGCAGTTGATCGAGAATCTGGCGCGCCTTTTTCGGCCGGCCCTGGCGCCAGAGTGAAAAGGCGTAGGTCGCGGCAAAGTCAGGGTTTCGCGGATCGGCGGTGTAAACCGCCTCGGCGAGTCGATAGGCACGTTCCGGCTCGAAGCCGAGGAGAAGCGCAAGCTGGGCGACGTTGTTTTCGAGCGAGCGATCTAACGGGTGCAACTCCAGGAGATGCGACATCACGCGATACAGTTCTTTGGTATCGCCTCTCGCGGAGAAATACCGGTAGAGCGCGGCCAGAGTGCGCTCGGCGTTGGCGGGATCCTTGGCGGCAATCCAAAAAAGATCGATCGCTTCGCTTTCCCAGCGCCACTTTTTTGCCGTCTCGGCCAGCAGAAGCGTTTGCTCTGAGCGGCCAGAAACCTTCCGTGTCGCTTCGGCCCAACGTCGCTCGAATTCGGTCGGTTGATTCAACTCGCGCCCGGCTCGCGCCAACAACGCGCTGCGCATGTAATCGGCCGCGCCCCAATCCGTCTTTTCCAAAAACTTGTGCAATCCGGCCCAGTCGCGCGAAGCCAGCAACGCGTCCGCGAAGGCCAGGGGCACGGTTTTTTCACGCAACGACTTTTCCGGCAGCGTCGCGCCCCATTTCAAAACATCGCCTGCACGACCCGCGGACGTTAGCCACGACATCAGCGCCGCCGCTTTCTCGGGGTCTTTCCTGCATTCATTCTGCAATTGCGCGATCGCCGCTTCGAGCGCGGGATCATTCGCGCCTTTCAACGACGTCAGCCGGAGCAACCGATCGCCAAACGTGCGGTCGGCCAAACCTTCGAGACGCTCGGTCTGTTTTAGCGCGCGTGGCCAATCCTGATGACGGACGGCATCTTCCGCCAGGTGCCTGTTTGCGTCGTGCCGCGTCGTGGCATCTTGCGCGAGCGTCTCGAGTTCCGCGACTCCTTGCGCGTGCTGCTTCTCGTTCGCCGCGTGAAGCGTCGCCAGCGCCAGCGCATAAGCGCGATTCGCCGGGTCAATTTTTTGCGACTGCTCCACTTCATTTTCGTATAGCTGCACCTTTCCGCGCAGGAGTGCGATATCGCCGCGCAGCGCATGATACTGCGCCGATTTCTGCGCCTTGTCCGGCAAGCGCGAGAGCGCGGCGGCGGCGGTGTTGCTCTCATGGAAGCGGATCGCACTTTTCGCCAAATCCAAGAGATCACCATCGGTATTTCCGCCGAGGTCCACGGCTTTACGCCAATAGTCGAGCGCCGTCTGGGAATTGAAGTGATCCGAAACCTGAGCCAGGAGTCGATTGGCCTCGGCACTCTGCGGATTCAGCACCGCGGCGCGTTGAGCAGCGGCCGCAGCCGCGGGGAAATCACCCCGCGCGATTGATGCGCTAGCCTCGCGATAAAGTCCCTTCTCCTGAGTATGGCGATAAAGACGGACCGCGAAATACCCACTCAGGATCAACACCGCGATCGCGCCCGCAACGACCAGAAAAATCCGGAGCAACGATCGCTCAACTCGTTCGTGCAAGAGTTGCACCAGTCAGCTTTCCGCGCCGCGGCAGCATGTCAACGTTTCTCGCCAAGCGCGCCGCGAGACTCCATTCTCAACTTCATGCCCCGCGTCATCCCCGCGCTCCTGTTCCTTGCTGCGATCAGCTCGCATGCTCCCGCGCAGATTACTTCGTCCCCCGCCCCGCCGCCGAGCCTGCGCGCCGCATTCTGGAACATTCAATGGTTTCCCGGTCGCAGTCCAAATGCGTCACCCGGCGCGGAGAGAGCGCAGATCGCCGCGGTGCAAAACGATTTGCGCGCTCAGAATTTCGACCTGCTCGGAATGGAGGAAGTGCGCGATTTCGAACACGCCGCGATCGCGGTCGCATCTTTACCGGGATTCAAAGTTGATGCCTGCTCGAATTTCCCGCCGCGCGAAGGACAGGATGTCGGACAGCAGGTGGCTCTCGCCAGTCGCCTGCCCTCGCTCGGAGCCTGGGTCGAACAGTGGAAGACATCCGGAGCACTGACGCCGCCGCGAGGCTTTGCCTTTGCAGCTTATCAACTCGCGCCGCGCAAACTCTTGCTCGTCTACACGGTGCATTTGAAGAGCAATCGCGGGGAGATTGCGGAGGACATTGCCATTCGTTCAGAATCAATGCGGCAACTGATCGAGCACATGGCGGCGATGCGCCGCGCCTACGCGCCGCTCGGTGAATTAAGCTGGCTGGTCGGCGGGGATTTCAACACCGCGCCCGATGATGCGCGTTTTGCGAGCGAGGGGACGACGCGCTCCCTGCTCGACACCGGTTTTCGCTGGGGCTGGGAAAACATTCCGTTTGCCGCCCGCATCACGCTTCCGCCCGACAAGCTTTTTCCCGCCGCCTGTTTCGATCACGTTTTCTATCGCGGCCTCACATTACAAAAGGCGAGCGTTATTCCCACTTCGCGCAGTTCCAGCGATCACCGCGCGATCTACGCCGAATTTGCGAACTGA
>JBBSEO010000182.1:0-5234 GCA_038239645.1 Chthoniobacterales bacterium
AAGTTCGAAAAATTGGCGCGCTACCGCTGCGCGAACCTCTTTTACCTTGTCGTGCCACTTCCGCTGCGCGAACGGGCGCGCGAACTCACCTCTGGCTGGGGACTGCTGGTGGAAACGGGCGATGATCTGCTTCTCGAGCGAAAGCCGATTTGGCAGACGATCACGGCCGATCGCCAGAGGACATTTCTGCGACGGATTGCCGGCGCCGCGACGCGCGCGTTGAATCGCGAACTCGAAATTACGCGCGAAGAAATCGAAGCGTGCCGGCCAGCTGTCTAGCCTTTGGGTGCGAGTAAATTTTTTCCCGTCATTTCCGGCGGCTGCGCTAATCCGAGCAGGAAGAGGAGCGTCGGCGCCACGTCCGCCAGGATTCCGTCGCGACACACGTAATGGTCCGCGTCGCGTGCAACGTATATCAAGTGCACCAGATTGGTCGTGTGCGCGGTATTGGGTGAGCCGTCGGCATTGCGCATCAGTTCGCAGTTGCCATGATCGGCGGTGATCAATGCCTTGCCGCCCAGCTCCAGCAATCGGACAACGATTCGCTCCACGCAGGCATCGATTTTCTCCACCGCCTTGACCGCCGCCTCGACGACGCCGGTATGACCAACCATATCCGGATTCGCAAAGTTCAGAATAATAAGATCGTAGCTCGCCATCTGCGCGAGAACTTCCGCGGTCACGACTTCCGCACTCATCGTCGGCTGCAAATCGTAGGTCGCGACTTTTGGTGAAGGAATGATCCTGCGCTCCTCGCCCGCGAACGCGCGCTCCTCGCCGCCGTTAAAGAAATAAGTCACGTGCGGATACTTCTCTGTCTCGGCGATCCGCAGCTGTTTCCTGCCCGCGGCGCTAACGACTTCGCCGAGGATCTTCGAAAGATTCTGCGGCGCGAAAACATACGGCGCGGAATAGGTCGCATCGTATTGCGTGAGGGTAACGTAATTTACCCGGGGCCAAACTTCGCGTTCGAAACCGTCGAAGTTCTCGAGCAGAAAAGCCTGCGAAAGCTGGCGCGCGCGGTCGGCGCGAAAATTGAAAAAGAGAACCACGTCGCCGTCGCGCACCCGTTGTTCGTCGGCATGAGCAAAGATCAGCGCGGGCATGAATTCGTCCGTTTTGCCGCGGGCGTATGCGCGCTTCACCGCTTCATCCGGCGAGAGACCCCATTTTTCGCCCCGGCCCAAAACGATCGCATCCCAGGCAATTTTCGTCCGGTCCCAGCGCCGGTCGCGATCCATCGCGAAATAACGACCGACCACGGTGACAATTTTCGCTCCCAGTTTCGCCAGAGCCGTTTCGCATTCGCGCAGAATCGCCGCACCGCCGGTGGGAGAGGCATCGCGCCCATCGGTAAAGGCGTGAACAAAAATCTCTTTTACTCCCGCGTGCTGCGCCGCCTCCGTCAACGCCAGCAGGTGCGTGAAGTGGCTGTGGACGCCGCCATCGGAGACGAGGCCGAGCAAATGCAGACGGCTGCGACGAGCAGTCGTGAAGGCTTCCTGCAAAACCTGATTGTGGCCGAGTTTTCCTTCGGCGATCGCGTGGTTGATCCTGGTCAAGTCCTGGTAAACGATCCGCCCCGCGCCGAGATTGAGATGGCCCACTTCGGAGTTGCCCATCTGTCCTTCCGGCAGCCCGACATCCACGCCGCTCGCGCTCAGCTTGCTCGGTGGATATTTTTCGTAGAGCTGTGCGTGGAAGGGCGTGGCCGCAAGCAACGTGGCGTCGCCATTCTTCTCCGCGCCGGCGCGCCCGGCGGGATTAATTCCCCATCCGTCACGGATCAGCAGCATGACAGGCGCAGCCACGCGCGAATTTGCTGCGCGGCCCGCAAACGACAAGCGGTTCTTTCGTTGACAAAATCCCGGCTTCGCTCTTCAAGTCGCGCATGAAATGGCGAAACCAGATGCTGGCACTGGTTTGCCTCGCGCTCTTCGGCGCCTTCGGAGTTTTTTACTTTCGCACCTGGGTGGTGCAAAAACCATTCGCGATCATTCTCTTCGTCGGCGAAGGGCTCAGCTCGCAGCGTCTCGCCAGCGCACGCCTTTACAATGGTGGGGCCGACTCCGTCCTCGCGATCGACGAACTCGAATTCACCGCTCGTTTGAAGAACTTCTCCGCGGATTTCGCCGTGCCCGATGCGGCCGCGGCGGCGTCCGCTCTCGCCACTGGGATTCGAGCCAAGAACGGCGAACTCTCGCAAAAGGACGACGGGTCGCCCGCGCCAACGCTGCTTGAACTGGCCCACGAACGAGGCCGCTCGACTGGCCTCGTGACGGACGGCGATTTGGCGAACCCGACATCGGCCGCTTTTTACGCGCACGGCGCCAAGACCGATCATTTCAAAGCTCTCATCGCAACGCCGACGCTCGATCTCGCTTTCGGAGGTGCGCGTGCGATCGATTCGCCCGGAAGCAATTTTCGGCTCGTGAAAAATGCTTCCGAGCTGGAGGCGCTTCCGACGTGGCCGAGAGCGCGCGTCCTCGGTCTTTTTGCAGAAGGCGATTTTCCGTTCAGCAACGATGTCGCCGCGCGCGCCAACAAACCCGCGTTATCGGATTTGGTGCGAGAGGCCATCCTTCTTCTGCAACAAAACCGCCGCGGTTACGTTCTGGTGGTGAACGCCCATTTAATGGGCGTGGCCGCCGCCCAAAATGAGGGCGAACACACGCTGCAGGAAACAATCGAGCTCGATCGTGCCGTCCAAGTGGCGCGCGATTACGCCGGGGAAAGCGCGGCGATTGTTGTCGCGGGAAATGTGGCGATTGGAGGAATGAATGTGAGCGGGTTTCCGTATCGCAAAGACAGCGGTGTCGCGATCCTCGGGCTGAATTCTTCCGGCCAATCTTGGATCACGTGGGCTACCGGCCCGAATGCGAGGGTGGCGCGCCCGTTGCCGTTAACCGATAACACTAACGATGCCGAACCCGCGGCCGTTTCAGCCGCGACGGGTCTAAATACACTGGACGACCCGACGATCAGCGCAATTGGGCTGCGAATGGAGGGCGTTCGCGGCACAATGCCGAGTAACGAAATCTTCCTGCTGCTTCGCGATGTCCTCTGAGCCCAGCGCTAGGGACTGGTAGGAAGGACCTCGGGAGTAAAGACAAACGGAGGCGGTTGCGGCAACTCCGGGCCGGGACCTTCGCCCGGGGCTGGTGGTTCCTCGGCCGGAAAGTCTTTGGCATCCTTGGTGAAGTCCTTCGCATCACCCCGCATCGTCTTGCCATCAGCCACGGCGGCGCGAGCGTTGGCCGCGACCAGCGTTCTGTCGTGCAATTGCCCAAAGGCGGATATCTCCGCGACGCGCAAACCCTCGCCCGACGATTTCCACCGGACCATGAGATACCGGCCAGATTTCTCCGGGAAATCGGCGATAAGACGTCCGCTGCCGTCGTCGTGCCCAGTCGCCACTGGCTTCCAGCGCGCAAAATTCGCGTCGCTGAGGCGAAGGATATCCGCATTTTGATTTGGCAGCGTATCGAAAACATAAACGTCTGCTTCCGGCCCCGCGCCCTGAGTGAGAAGAGACACGCGCCGCAACGCGACCGAGTGACCCAGGTCAACGATGACCGCCGGGGCGGTGTCCCCGGCGGAGAAGGCGAAAGACGTATCAGCCTGGTCGTCGATCAGATTCTGCGCAGCCGACAGATCGTCGCCCGAGCTGGCGTAAATCACGCGAGCCTTGGAATGCAGATCGGCGACGTTCGATTGGGCCTCGCTTGTCTCGGACTCTCGCGAGCGCGGCATGGTGAAATCGGCAACGGCATTCGGACCGTAAACGCCCAACTCTGAAATCTTGCTCGGTCGATCGAGAACGAAAATCAGACGGACATATTTCGCTTCCGCCGCTCCGACTTTCGCGCTTGTGGCGTTCGCGGCCAGGGACTGCGTTGGAAGGGTGTGCCATTGCGGGCTATCAGCCGGAAGCAGCGCGCTCGAGGTCGCAACCATCACCTTTCCCGTCGCGCCATCGTTCGAAAATGCGATCGACTCGATTTGCTCAATTTTACCGAGGGAAACGACCACCGTGCTGACCCCAGACGGCAGTTTCATCTCATCGGCCTGCTCCCGCCCGCCCAATTCAATCTTCGCGCCGAGATCCGCTCGGACAAGATTTTGCGGGTAACGCGGCGCCTGCTCGACGGTCAAAACCGGGACCTTGTGGAGCACAAGCTCGGCGGCTTGGGCCGGGAAAGCGACGAGAAGAGTCGCCCCTGCCACTGCTGCGATTAGTATATTGCGGTCCCGCCCGATCATACGCCCCAGATTTCTGAGAGGGCGAGAATATCAATTTTGGCACGCCCGGGCAACGGAAATCCCGGCCTTGTCGAATGGCAATGTGCAAGCGGACCGAGGGCACGAGTTTGCGCCTGGGTTTTGCCGCGGGCTCAGCTCAAACTATAAACGAGCAATCAGGCCGGAGGAGCCGACGGCGCGATACTTCCGCGCCCCGGCGTAAGCGTAGTAGGGTACGTAAGCCTCGCTCGCCAGAGCGGCGACGCTCGCCGCCGACCAATTGATCGTCGGGTCGAGCACGTAGCAACCTGATGCGGTCGTCCACTCGACCCAGGTATGAGTAACGCGGCTGGTGGGGGCCCGTTTGCCAATGACGAGGCGGACATTCACGGCGCCGTGGTCGCGCATCGTCCGATAGAGAGCGACGGCCTTGCCTTTGCAATCGGCCGCCGGTTCCGTCGTCAGTTCGGACGGCGTCTTCCATTGCATCGAGTAGGCATAGGGAATCTGGCGCAACTCTCGAATCCATTCATTCACCCGCGAAAGCGTAAGATCATGCCGGCTCGATAACGCAGCCGAAATCAGGACGGGCTGGACCCGTTCCATTTGGTGATCATAAGGCGTCTTATCAACCCTAAGCAGAACGTCCTGGCCAAACGTTGTCGCCAGCGAGAGGCCGATGACAACGAGCCCAAGGATAAACGCACGCCAGAGAGCGAAGGGACGAATGCTTATTAGAACCATGACCGCTATGGCTCTTTAAGCAGCCGATATGCCATCGCCGGCGCGATCGCAAGGCGGTGAGACCTAGGGCAAGATGAAAATATCCGTCAGATAGGCAGGCAAGCATGTTCCTGAGTCCCGTGCCACATCCCCAACCGGAATCCGGGCCTGCCGCTCAACGACCCGGAGTTCGATGTCCATAGTTCGCTGAAAGGCTTGAGTGACTCATACAAAAGCAAACAGCCGGGCCTGTTTCCAAGCCCGGCTGC
>JBBSEO010000183.1:0-5216 GCA_038239645.1 Chthoniobacterales bacterium
GCAGCGCGCCGTGTTCGCCTTTCTTGATCGCGACGTAACGCGGCCCAAACCCGCGAATCTTCCGGCCGGCGCGAATCAGGCTCGTCTCCTTCGTCATCTCGCGCGCTTCGCTGTCGTTCAGGATCAGCAAATCCACCCGCGTCAAAAGCGCATCGAGGTCGGGTCGCGTCGTCCCGATCCACAGATCCATCGTATCGGCGACGACAAACTTCGGCCGCTCCATCTGGTCGAGGACATGCGACTGTAACTTCGGCGCGATGTTGGCCAGCAGAACGAACTCGCTCGCCCGGTAATTCGCCGGCAGTTTCGGCTCGAAGCTCTCGAAGACGTTGAGCGCGACCGAACGCGTCTCGCGCGTGTTCAAGTCCCAGGCGTATTCGCCCGACCAGCGAAAAGTTTTGCCGGCGACGCGTTGCACGCCCGCGGTGTCGATCTGGCGTTCCTTCCAAAAAGCGAATTCGCTTTCGGGAAAATCGTCGCCCACCACGCCGACCAGATTGACCGGCGCGAAGAAGCTCGCGCCCAGCGCGGCGTAGGAAGCGGAGCCGCCGAGCTGATCGGCGTGTTCTTCCACCGGCGTTTTGACCGTGTCGAGTGCGATGGAACCAACAACGAGAATAGACATTAGGAGGTGGAGCGATTGAGTTGTTGCGAGCGCAGCTGCTCGCGCACGTGGCGCGCGTAATCTGCGGAATCGGGCGCGTTGAGCAAACCGGAAACGATCACGACACGACACGCCCCCGCGGCCATCAACTCCGCCACGTTCTCGCGTTTGATTCCGCCGATGCAGAAGATCGGAATCTTCACTCGTTCGTGCACGGCGGCGATTCCAGCCAGGCCAACCGGCGCATAATCGGGCTTTGTCGGGGTGGCGAAAATCGGACCGAAGCCGATATAGTCGGCGCCTTCCACTTCTGCGGCGACGGCCTGCGCCAGGCTATGCGTCGATTTTCCGACCACGATGCGACGGCTAACGAGTCTTCGGACTTCCGCTACCGGAAGGTCGTCCTGGCCAACGTGCACGCCGTCGACCGGCAAGTCGCGCGCCAGTTCGGCGTGATCATTGAGCAAAAACGGAACACCGCGTTTCTGTGCGATCGGTAATAGCTTGCTCGCTACGGTGCGCACTTCGTCGAGAGCGAGCTTCTTCGCCCGCAATTGAATCACTTCCACGCCCCCCGCGAGGAGTTGTTCCAGCTTCCGCGCCGCATCCCCGGCGGGGACATATCCGAGATCGAGGATCCCGTAGAGACGCGCGCCCCTCACCTATTCGTGCAGGCGTCCCGGCGATGTGATCAGCTCGAATTTATCCGAGTTCATCAGGCGTTCGACGAAGCCGGTATCGTATTTTCCCTCACGAAATTCCTGGCTCCGCATGATCGAGCCGTGGAACGCCACCGTCGTCTTGATCCCGGTAATATAATATTCATCCAGCGCGCGGCGCATCCGATCAATCGCCGAGGTGCGGTTCGCGCCGACCGCGATCAACTTCGCGATCATCGAGTCGTAATATGGCGGCACGATGTAGCCGGTATAAGCGTGGGAATCGATCCGGATACCGCGCCCGCCCGGCGCATAATAAAAATTAATCCGGCCGGGCGACGGCTGGAAATTGTTCGCGGGATCTTCCGCGTTGATCCGGCATTGGATCGCGTGCGACCGCGCAAACGGTTTCGCCACGTGCGGCGAAAGATGCTCGCCCGCAGCGATGCGAATCTGTTCCTTCACCAGATCGCACCCATACACTTCCTCGGTGATGGTGTGCTCGACCTGGATGCGCGTGTTCATTTCGATGAAATAATAATTGCCGCGCTCGTCGACGAGGAACTCGATCGTGCCGGCATTCTGGTAGCCGACGGATTGGGCCAGCTTCACCGCCGCGTGACCCATCTTCTTTCGCAGCGACTCCGTCATCAGCGGCGACGGACATTCCTCGATCACCTTCTGGTTGCGCCGTTGAATCGAGCAATCGCGTTCGCCCAGGTGAACCACGTGCCCGTGCGAGTCGCCCACGATTTGAAATTCGATGTGGTGCGGATTGGTGATCAGCTTCTCGATGTAAACGTCGCCGTTGCCGAAGGCCTTTTCCGCTTCCATTCGCGCCGCGTGAAAGGCCGAGACGAAGGAAGGTTCATTGTGCGCCGCGCGCATTCCGCGCCCGCCGCCGCCGGCCACCGCCTTGATCATCACCGGATAGCCAATTTTTTTCGCGACCTTCAACGCCTCCGCTTCGTCCTCAACCACGCCATCGCTTCCGGGCGTCACCGGCACCCCGGCTTTGCGCGCACACTCGCGCGCGGAATTTTTGTCGCCCATCGAGCGCATCGCGCTCACCGACGGCCCAATGAAACGGATGTTGCAGCTCGCACAGACCTCGGCGAAATGCGCGTTCTCCGCCAGGAACCCGTAGCCCGGGTGAATCGCATCCACATCGCCGATCTCCGCCGCGCTCAGGATGCGATCGATCTTCAAATAGCTTTCGCTGCTCGGGGGCGAACCGATACAGATCGCTTCGTCCGCCATCTGCACGTGGAGCGAATCCACGTCCGCTTCCGAGTAGACCGCGAGCGTGCGAATGCCCAGCTCTTTACAGGCGCGAATGACCCGCAACGCGATTTCGCCACGGTTCGCGATTAGAATTTTTTCGAACATCATTTCTGTCCGCGCGTTTGGGCTGGGCGCGCCGCGCGATCGGCTACCGCACCCGGTAGAGAACCTGCCCGAACTGCACCGGCTTTCCGTTCTCCGCCACCATCTCGGCGATCACCCCGGCTACTTCCGCCTTGATCTCATTCATCACCTTCATCGCCTCGATGATGCACACGACCGATTCCTCCGTCACCGCCGTGCCGATCTCGACAAACGGCGACGCGTCTGGCGAAGCCGCGTGATAAAACGTGCCCACCATCGGCGAGACAATGTCGCGCAAGGCCGGCTTCGCTTCCGGGGCGGGTGCGCTCGCGGCCTGTTGGTGTCCGCTCTCCGGTAACGCCGCCGGCGCGGGCATCATCGGCGCCTGCACCATGATCGGCTGTTCCGTCGGCCCTTTTTGCAGCTTCAACCGGAACCCCTCCTTTTCCATCTCGAACACGGAAAGGTCGTTCTTCCGCATGAGATCAATAATGGCTTTGATATCTTTTAGTTCCACGAGGCGAAAGAGTTCTTGGGAGGCTTAGGTAACGCGTTTATTTCTGTAGGGCAAGCATTCCTGCTTGCCACCATCATCCGGAGCTGTAGGGCAAGCGCGTCGCTTGCCAAAAAAACGTCCCGGCAGGCGTCTCCTGCCAAGCAGACGTTCGCGGCAAGCGACGCGCTTGCCCTACAATTCATCCAGCCCGAGCCGGTAAGGCCATTCTTTCCAATGCGTCACCAGCCCGGCGCGGACAGGATTCTCGCGCATGTATTCCCATTTCCCCTGCTCGAATTCATCTCTGCGCAGCAGCCGATCGAAACAACCCGGTTGCCATTCCCAATCGGCCTGTAAAATCAGTCGCATCCGCCGTTTCAAACCGGCCGACAAATTTCCGACCCGCGCATCGCGCTCCGACAACGGCGCGGCTAACAGATGAATGTGATCGGGCATCATAACGGCCGCCGGAATTTCCCATTCAACGCGCGCGGCGACCGCTTCCTTGAAAGCACCGAAGGCACTGTCATTCGCCAGCACGCGGCGGCGCGCCTTCACGCAAATCGTGATGAAATACACCACGCTCCGTTCAAGTCCGAGGAGAACGGGAATCCGCGGCGGGTGACCCATCTCTACTGACTAAACAAAGTCCGAATGTAGGGCAAGCGCGTCGCTTGCCGAAACGCAAATAAAATATCGAGGCAACGCTTGCCGACGCCCGAATAAAATTCCCCGGCAAGCGACGCGCTTGCCCTACAATTCTCACGCGGCCACCAGTTCGCTGAACTTCGAGAGATCGATGTTCCCCCCGGAAACGATCGCCACGATCGGTCCCATTCCGGCCCTGCCAGTCAACGCCGCCGCCACCGCCAACGCGCCCGCCCCTTCGGCGATCACACGCGTCTTTTCCGCCAGCAACCGCAACGCCGCCCTCGTTTCCTCCAGGCTGACCACGATCGATCCATCGACAACCCCTTGCATCCGCTCCCACATCCGCGGGAACATGCTCTTCCCGCCCGCGCCATCGACGAATGACGCCTGCCACGGAAAAACCTGCGGCGACCCTTTCTCGAACGACAACGCCGCCGGCGCGCCCGTCTCCGGCTCCGCGCCCAGAATTTTTACCTCCGGTCGCAATGCCCTGATTGCGCTGCCCGCGCCCACCACCAGCCCGCCGCCGCCGATCGCCGCGATCACCGTTTCCACTTCCGGCACATCTTCCAAAATCTCCAGCCCCACCGTCGCGTTGCCCGCGATGAAATTGTGATCGTCGAACGGATGAACAAACGTCCCCTCCGCGCCGGGAAACGCACGCTCTTCCATCGCCTGCCACGCCACCGCGAACGGCACCGGGATTAGTTTCGCGCCCAGCGCGCGCATCCGTTCCATCTTCGTTTTCGGCGCGGTCTCGATCACCACCACCGCGCACGGCACACCCGCTGCGCGCGCCGCATACGCCACCGCCTGCCCGGCGTTGCCGGCACTGATCGTCCATACCCCGCGCTGGCGCTCGTTCTCCGGCAAAAGCGCCACCGCGTTCGCCGCCCCGCGCAATTTGTAGGCATTGATCGGCTGCAAGTTTTCCAACTTTAACCGAATGTCGGGCGCATCCGGCCCGAGTTCGAGCCGAACCACCGGCGTCCGAAAAATCGTCCCCGCGATCCGCTTTTGCGCGGCGCGAATGTCCTCCAACGTGATCGGCCTGACCGGTTCCATAGTTCCCCCTCCCCTGTAGGGCAAGCATTCCTGCTTGCCAATCCCCAATCCCCACGCTTCACGCTTCACGTCCCCGCTTCCTGCTTGCCAATCTCCCGCTCCACGCTGTAGCCCTTCCCCAAATGCCCCCGCAATATTTCCCCTCCGCTCCGCTTGGCGACCGCCCGCTTCCCTTCTCCGAAGCGGTCCAGCTCGGCGATACCCTTTACGTCTCCGGACAGCTCGGCCACCTCCCCGGCCAGGCCGTTCTCGCCGACGGCGGCATTGCAGGCGAAACCCGCCAGATGATGGAAAACCTGCGCGCTGTTCTCCAGCGCCACGGCACCGACCTCCGGCATTTGATCAAATGCACCGTCTTCCTCGCCGACATGAC
>JBBSEO010000184.1:0-5153 GCA_038239645.1 Chthoniobacterales bacterium
AGACACCATTCCCACCGACACAAAGGCATCTTCCATCGCGATGGCGGACAAACGGATTCTTCTTCTGAGTAACGGCTCCGAGCTGGTCGGGAATGACCCGACTGCATTCGTCCGTCAGGTCGTCCGCGATTTTTTCGGCCCGGAAGTCCAGCGTTGCTTGTTCATCCCCTTCGCCGCGGTGACGCGAAGCTGGGACGATTACGCGGCGCGCGTCGCCGCCGCGCTGACCCCTCTCGAGCTAGAGGTTGTTTCCATCCATCAGATGAACGATCCGCAAGAAGCCGTCGTGAACGCGCAAGCCGTGATCATTGGCGGCGGCAACACCTTTCATCTCCTGCGCGCTCTCTACGAACGCGATCTACTGCCGGCCATCCGTTCGCGCGTCGAAGCCGGTATGCCATATCTAGGCTGGAGTGCCGGTTCTAACGTCGCGTGTCCAACGATCTGCACTACTAACGACATGCCGATCGTCGAGCCCCCGTCCCTGGCCGCACTAGGGCTCATTCCCTTTCAAATCAATCCTCATTACACCGACGCCCAGTTGCCCGGTCACATGGGTGAGACTCGGGATGAACGCCTCGGCGAATTTATCAAAGCCAATCCAGGGGTAAACGTGGTCGGCCTGCGCGAGGGCACCATGCTTCGCCTTGTCGGCACCGAGCTGGAGCTTCTGGGCGACAAAACCGCGCGCCTCTTTCGTCACGGTCAAGTTCCACGCGACCTTTCCGCGTCCGACTCGCTCGCATTCCTCCTGTCGACGTCAACGTCGGCGTCCGAACAATAGTTATTTGTCTTTCAAGACAGCCTCTATCGTCGTCGGATCGTCGAGAAGAATCCATTCCTCAAGCGAAAGCGGCAGGCTCCCGTTTTTGATCAAGTCGTCATGGAATTGGCCGAGCTTGAAATTCGCGCCCATTTTGTCGTGATACTTGCCAAGCAAATTCATGATCTGCCATTTGCCAGTAATGTACCAAATCTTCTGGGTCGGCTCCGTCGCAGCGCCAGCCGCTTCGCCTTCCGCCGCTTCTTGATCGAGACCGCCGGCTTCCATGAAGTAGTCCACTGCCTGCGCGAACGTCCATTTCCCGGTGTGGAGGTTCACATCGACTCCGACGCGCGCGGCGCGATAGCGCGAGAGCCGTAGAATTTGGCCCTGCGCCGCCGAGCCGTCAGGATAAAGGCCCGTGCGCAGCAGCATTTCCTCGCCGTAAAGGGCCCAGCCTTCGACGAAAGGACCATTCTCCGCTTCGCGCCGAATTTCGTCTTTCAAATGATTGGCAATCGAGAGCTGAAGAAAATGTCCCGGAATTCCTTCGTGGCCGAGAATCGGCCGCGGATCTTCGATTGCCGCGCGAATGTAGAAATTCTTCGAATCGGGATCGTAAGTTGGAATGAAGTAGAAGCCGGTGGGATCCTTGTCGTAGAGGCCTGGCGGATTCATGAAGCCGCCCGGGGCTGTGGGTTTAAACGCTTCCGGAAGCTGCCGGATTTCAAACTTCCCGAGGTAGTCCGGTAAGGTGATGAGTTGGTGCGATTTCAGGAAGTCGATCATTTCCTGCTCGCGACTCTCGTAGGCTTTTAAGAATGAGGCTTGGTCGGGTGGAATCTCCTTCGCCCGCTTGGGATCGGGATTGGCCATGGCAGGGTCGGGGAGCAGCGCTTCGAGCGCGCGATACCGGGCTAGCTCGACGCGCCCCAGCATGTCGACTTGCATGGCGTTGAGGGGTAGGAGCAGCGCATGTTTGAGGTAATAATTATAGTTCGCCTCGCCCATTGGTTTGAAGTCGGGCATTTGCGGCAGCTTCTTCTCCAGCTCATCGGCGTAGCGATGAATCGCTGACAAGGCGTTCGTCCGCGCCTGATCGAATTCCGTTCGTTCGTTCGCCGGCAAATCGCGGGCGAGGGCGTCAGCGCTCTGGTTGAAGAGCGGGTCGATCGCGCGCGCGGAGCGAATCGCAAGTTGCGCGTAGAGCTTCACCGGCTGCTGCAAATTCTTCTCTCCCTGCGCGAGCATGGCGGCCATGGCTTTGAAGCGCGCCATGGCTGCGTGCGCTCGATTCGCTGGAGTATCGTATTCCTTCTTCAGTAAAGAGAAGATGCTGTTACTGCATTCGCCGACATAGAGAAGCGGATTAGTGTTAACAGTTTTTAGGACGCGGTCGTTAAATTCCGTCCCTTCCAGTTGCGAGCGGAACAAAATCCAGTCAATTCGGTCGTCCTTCGCCCAGTTGTCGGTCTTCATCGCGCGGACCTGCGCGAGAAGTTCGCGCACGTGACCGGCGCGGGCAGCCACCTTCTCGGCGGAGTAGTCGGTCAGCTTATCATCCCAGGTATGCAGCCCGCGGTCGCTGCTTTGGACCGGATAGTTCTCGTTGCGCCAGTCGTAATAATCCTCTGCTAACTTCCGCAAGCGAGCTGCCTCCGCGCTGGCACCGGCATTGGCAATCGCCGCCGGCGTTTCCTTTGTAATCAAGCCTTTATTCGCGATCTCAGGTTTTCCTACTGGCGGCGGCGCCGGGGAAATCTGAGCCGGCAAAGTCGAGGTGGCAGCGAGAAGAGAAAGCGCGAGGAGGGTTTCCAGTTTCACGATGCCCGAGTATGACGCCGGAATCCGACTCGAAAAAGGAAAAAGCGCCGGCTAGATGACGCCGCCGGCGGCCGGACGTTGACGCGCGGCGTTAAGCGGCCTCACCGGCGACACACGAACCACATTATCAGCATCGTAGTCGACCAGCTTCAGCCAGTCTTCCGTAATATCAGTCGGGGGGAAGATATCGTTCTCGAGGTATTCGGCCTGGAAGGCGGCGCGCAAATCCTGTTCCGAAATTCCTTCTTCGTGGCTGGTGGCGATGGAACGTTTGATCGCTGCTGCTTTCGCGCGTTCGACGATCGCGGCGATAATCGCGCCACTGATCAGATCGCTTCGGTAAAGCGCTTCCTTACGGCCGCTCCGCAGCGTGATCTCCAGAAACTTGTTTTCGTCGCGCCGCGCGAACTGCCATTCCACAAAACGCTCGACTAGCTTGTCGATGGCCGCGCCAATGTTTTCCGCTTCCTTGCCGAGCACGCCTTCGTAGGGAAGATCGTTCGTGAGGTAAATACGATAGATTTCACGCGCGCCGGCCTTGTTCGGACGATCAACCTTGATCTTTCGGTCGATGCGACCGGGCCGTAGAATGGCGGGATCGATCAGATCGGCGCGATTCGACGCCAGGATAATGACGATGTCCTTGAGTGAATCGATACCGTCCATCTCCGAGCAGAACATCGGCACCAGGGTGGAAAGAATATTCGAGTAACGCGAGGCGCGCCGCGTGCCGAGAATACTTTCGGCTTCGTCGATGAAGAGGAATGGCATGAAGCCTTCATGGCGTTTTTCCCGGGCGGTGGCAAAAATCTCACGCACCATCCGCTCCGATTCGCCGACCCACATATTCAGGATTTCCGGTCCTTTCACGTGCATAAAATATTCGCGCGCATCCTGGCCGCTTTGTTGCCGTAGTTGTCGCGTCAGGTTGTAAGCGGTGGCCTTGCCGATCAGAGTTTTACCGCAGCCGGGCGGACCATAGAGAAGGAAGCCTTTCGGGACCGCGTGGTGAAAACGCTGGAATAATTCCGGGTGGAGAAGGGGAAGTTCAATCGCGTCCCGGATTGCCGTGATCGCCGCTTCCTGCCCCCCTACTTTGGTCCAGGGTAATTCCGGAACCTGATCGAGGTAATGATCGTTGGCTTCGGGGGCGCTCATCAACTCCAGCGCCATCCGGTAGTTCGGATCGACCCGCACTTCGTCCCCGGCCTTCAGTTTAGTTTTTGTTAGTTCGGCCGAGCGTTGCAGAATGACTGACTGCGTCCCGTGTTCGCCGCCGACGCGCAAGCGGGCGCCGTCCAAGACCCGCGCGATTTTCACCACCGGTCCGGCCGTTTCCAAGCCGAGGTCGCCGACGATAACATAGGCCTCGTTGACCAGAACACGGGTTCCCTTCTTTAACGACTTGGCGGTAAGGCGCGGATCAATGTTGCAATAGTAGTCCGCGCCCCCGACGACAATATGCGCCGTTTCCTTCGTCGTCGTGCCGAGGAAGGTTCCGATTCGATTCGCGGGCGAAGTAACCTTTTTGATCACTTCTTCCATTTTTTCGATGGTCTGCCGTGCTTCCAGCAGCGTCTCTTCGCGCTCGGCCAGCTCTGGTCGCAGCGCCATCAGTTCATGCCGCACGGCATCGCCGACTGGCAGCGCCGCGATCAACAAGTCGACCCTTTCGAGCAAACTCCGTTCGCCCCATTCCCTCTCATCGCTCATCTCCCGAGAGTCTACACCTAACCGCCGCCGGTTTCGAGCGGCGACAAAAGTTACGATGGCGGCGCCTGCCCAGGCGTTGAGATTTCCTTTTCCTCGCGCTCCACGAAAACGGCGTAGTGATCCGGTTCAAGCGAACCCCCAAACTTGCGCGTGTAGACCTGGGTGAACTCGGCGCCGAAAAGGAGGATCTGCGAGGAATAATAAATCCAGAGCAAAAGAGTAATGAGAGAGCTGGCCGCGCCGTAGGCTGAACCGGCCGCGCCGCTGCCGAGGTAGAGGCCGAGCGCCCATTTGCCGATCGCGAACAGGATCGCGGTCAGGATTGCGCCGATCCAGACGTCACGCCAACCGATACGGACGTCGGGGAGATATTTGAATAGGACCGCGAAAAGGATGACGACGATGGTGAAATCAAAGACGAGATAGACGGTGACGGCCACGACCATTCCGCCCGGCAAATGACCTTGAACCCAGTGACTGAATCCTTTCAGGATCCCCTCCAAGACCATCGAGACGAGCAGAAGAAAGAAAATTCCGCCGATAATGGCGAACGAAAGGAACCGCGCCCGGACGATGCCTTTCAAACCGAGTCCCGGTTTGGATTTGACGCCCCAGATCGTATTCAGTGCGTCCTGAAGCTGGCCGAAGACTCCGCTCGCCCCGAAAATGGCGAGGGCGATTCCCATGATCGTCGCCATCATGGTCTTGCCCGGTTGCGACGCTTTCTGCGCGATCTGTTGCACGACCTCGATCGCACTTTTATCGAGGAAGTAACCCATTTGTTCGGTGATCCGCGACCAGGCTCCGGCGGGATCGTGGCGAAAAATGACACCGATAATTGCGAGAAGAACCA
>JBBSEO010000185.1:0-5134 GCA_038239645.1 Chthoniobacterales bacterium
CCGGCTCTTGCCGTCGTGATGTCCGACGCGCGTATCCGCGAGGTCCTGAAAGCGATGACAGCAGTGCGGGCCGGTGCGGCCGTGGTCGCGGACAACGAGGGGAAGCTCCTTGGAATTTTCACCCACGGCGATTTCGCGCGCCATTTTCAGAGCGATCCGAAAATCGGCGATCGACTCGTGGCCGATCTCATGACGCTGCATCCGGTCACGGTGCACAAAGACAAGCTCGCAGTCGAAGTTCTGAACCTGCTCGAAAGCCATCGCATCGATGACCTGGTCGTGGTCGATGACGGACATGTGCCGGTCGGGATGATCGATTCGCAGGACCTGACGCGCTTGAAGTTGCTATAGCCGCGTGCGACCGTCCGCGCTCGCAAGTTAACGACTCGACCCTATGGCAGCCGCAAACGATCTCCGCAAAGGCATGGCGATAAAATACAATGGCAACACTGCCATTGTCCTCGATGTCCAGCATCGCACGCCGGGAAACCTGCGCGCCTTCGTCCAGGCGATCATTCGCTACCTCAACACCGGCAAGAGCGCCGATGTTCGTTTCGGTTCGACCGATAAGGTGGAACTGGTCGACATCAATCGCACCACCCTCGAGTTCAGCTACAAGGACAACAACGGCTACCATTTTATGGACCCGGAGTCGTATGACACCGTAACCCTGCAGGACAACCTGCTCGGCGAGGCGAAAGATTATCTCGTGGAAAATCTGCCGGTGCAGGTCCTCTACGCCGAAGGCAAGGCCGTCCAGGTGGAATTGCCCTCGTCGGTTAGCTTGAAAGTGATCGAGTCCGCCGAAGGATTGCGCGGTGATACCGCCAGCAACGTGACCAAGCCAGCCAAGCTCGAGACGGGAAAAACGATCAATGTGCCGCTCTTCATCAAAGAAGGCGAAACGATCAAGATCGATACCCGGACTGGCGCATATATGGGTCGCGCGTAGTTTTTGTTTCGTCGGCCGCGGCCGCTTTTGCTTAGTTGGCGGCGCATTCATGGGCAGGCGCAGACAAAATTTGCAAACCGGTCGGCGTCGCAACGTGCGGCGCGCGCAAACTCGGGCGGCCTCGCCGCTTACCGTGCCGACACGGTGGGTAAACAATATTGTCGCGCTTTTCCTGCTCCCGCTCGCGGCCATCCTGACTCAGACATTTTTTACCACTTTCACTCGCGCGACGATGGAGCAACGCCTGTGGGCAGGCGCTGAGTTCTGGTTTTTTTTCCTCGGCGCGCTTCTCTGGCTCATCGCCTTTTTCGGTTTGCCGCGGCCGCTCATCCTTTATGTCTTCGGCCACGAACTGACGCACGCGCTCTGGGTCTGGCTCATGGGTGGGCGCGTGAGCCGGTTTCGTGTCGCGCGCGAGGGCGGCCACATCGTGACGAACCGCACTAATTTTTGGATCGCGCTCACCCCGTACTTTTTTCCCCTCTACAGCGTCGCCGTGATTGCGGCCTATGGATTGGCCAGCCTGTTCACCGACATGTCAGCCTACGGTCAGCTGCTCTTCGCGCTCATCGGCGCGACCTGGGCTTTTCATTTCACCTTCACCTGCTGGATGATCCCGAAAAATCAGACCGACCTGAGCGATCACGGCACTTTTTTCTCCCTCGTCTTCGTCTATCTCATGAACGTCGCCATCCTGAGCGTTTTGCTCATCATCGCTTCGCCCGAAATTACTTTCGCCAGCTTTGCCGCCGATCTACTGACGAACGCGCGGCACTTTGCCGAGTGGGTCGCCAGGTTATATTAGCAGGACGGAAAGCCGCAGAACATCCCATCGCCCGGCCGTGATCTCCCGCCGCGCTCGCGCTGCTTGACGCGCGCCAGTCAAATTGAAATGCTCGCATCGGGCGTTATGTCCGCTGCCACACCACCGGATTCGCGCCTAGAGATTGGCCATGTCCTGTTCATTGACATCGTCGGCTACTCCAAACTGTTAACGAGCGAGCAGCGCGAACGGCAGCAGGAGTTGAACCGCATCGTCCGGGAAACGGAACAGTTCCGGGAGGCGGAAGCAGCGGGCAAACTCATTCGGGTTCCCACCGGGGATGGAATGGTCCTGGCGTTCTTCACCAACCCTGATGCGCCGGTGCGTTGCGCCATCGCCATCAGTGGCGCCTTGCGTGGACGAGCAGACCTGCCGCTGCGAATGGGCATTCACAGCGGGCCGGTTGATCTCGTGACCGATGTTAACGACAAACCGAATCTCGCCGGCGCCGGTGTGAACATTGCGCAGCGGGTGATGGATTGCGGAGATGCCGGACACATCCTGCTTTCCGGTCGCGCCGCCGACGACCTCGGGCAACATGCGCAGTGGCAGGCGCAGTTACACGACCTGGGCGAGGCGGAAGTGAAGCACGGGGTGCGCGTGCGCGTCGTGAGTCTTTATAGAGGTGAGGCCGGCAACGCGGCTTTGCCGCAGAAACTTCGGCGTCAACGACTCGTTAAGCGACGGCGCTTTCTTATCGCCGCGATCGCGGCTGCGAGTCTGATTATAGCGATTGGGCTGGGGACCTGGGCCTGGCAACGGCACGTGAAGGCGCTCGAGCGAGCGACGGCGGAAGCGGCGGCGCAGCGAGAGAAGAGCGTGGCGGTGCTTCCTTTCGAGAACGTGAGCGCCGGCGAAGACAATGAAGTCTTTGCCGGTGGTGTCCATCGAGAGGTCCTACTTAACCTGGCCAAGCTGGCCGACCTGAAAGTAATCAGTCGAACGAGTGTGATGCGTTACAAACCGGGAACGGAACGTAACCTAAAGCAGGTAGCGGAAGAGCTGGGCGTTAACTATATTGTAGAAGGCAGCGTCCAACGTGAAGCTAGCCACATTCACGTCACGGTAGAGTTAATCAATGCCCGGACCGACGCGCATGCCTGGGCTGAGACCTATGATGGTAACCTGGCCGACGTTCTTACATTTCAAAGCGAGATCGCACAGCGCATAACCAACCAGTTAGGCGCCAGGTTATCTCCTCGGGAAAGCACCGAGCTGGCCACCCGACCGACGCAGGACTTTGCGGCCTTCGAGAGTTATGTCCGGGCGCGAGCTTTGATGGAAACCTTCAACGACGGCTCCGACAAGTTCAAAGAGGACTTCACGCGCGCGGTGCAGTTACTGGAACAGGCGGTGGCCCGTGATCCTAAGTTTGCCGGCGCTTACTGGGCACTGAGTGAAGCTAACATTCTGTTATACCGCAGCAGCGACCCGCCCAACACTGACTATCGCACGCGCGCGGAAGCGGCCTTGAAAGAGGCACAACGCATCGCGCCTGAGACTGGTGAGACGCTGTATGCGCAGGCACGCATCTTCTACTACGGCTACCTCGACTTCACCCGCGCACTGGCGACGTTAGAGGAAGCGGCCAAGTCTCTGCCCAACAGCGCCGAAGTAACCGTGACCCGCGGGCTTCTCTACCGCCGCTTTGGACGCTGGCAGGAAGCGTTCGCGCAATTCAAGCGAGCGACCGAGTTGAACCCGCAGGATCCGTCTAGTTATATGAATGCCGGAATGGCAGCTATCTCGCTGCGCTGGTGGGAGGAAGGCGACCAAGTGAACGGGCGGATAGCGAAACATTTTCCGAGGTTTGCCAGGGAAGCCGCAATGGAGCACGCCGTTTCGTTGCGGTTCCGCGGCGACGTTGCTGCCGGCAACAAGCTACTGGAAAACGCGAAGCTGCAGATGCCCGACGAGTTTGCCCCGCTTTTCTACATCCCTTTTTGGAAGCGCGACTTCGAGCAATGCCGCCCCTTGGTCGCTGAGGCTGCGAAGTATCCTGAGCTCCTGGATGAGCGATGGGACAAGGAGCTTCAGCTGGTGTTCGTGACGAAATTCCCCTTCGACGAACAAGCGGCACGCGAGGCCGAGAAGCGCCTGGAAGAGCGCCTTGCCGGTTCCATTAACCGGGAAGAGCAAGGCGATCTTGTCATTGCATTGAGCAACGTGAAAATGCTTCTCGGAAAGAAGAAAGAGGCGCTTCGCATCGCGGAAGAGTCCGTTGAGCAACATCCAGTTTCGGAAGACGCGGTCGCGAATGTCGGGCGGCTCAAGCGGCTGGCCTTTATGTATCTTTATGCGGGCGACAATGACCGTGCCCTGCGAACCTTCGCCAAGCTGGTGCAGCTTCCGGGCGCCAACCCATATGGAGAGCTCGTGTATAATCCGGTCTTGGATCCTTTGCGCAAAGATCCGCGCTTCGAAGCGATCCTAAAGCAAGCGCAACAGCCGTTTCCGCGGCTGTAGCTGGCAGCGCGGATCTTTCGCGTGAGATATCGGAAGTGACTAGCCGAAGATCCTACATTTTTTCCGGCACTTTGATGCCGAGCAGATCGAGACCGTGTTGCAGTGTTCGCGCGGTCAGCTCGCAAAAGGCAAGGCGAGATGGACGGGCAAGGCCTTCCGCTTTCAAAACGGGGCAGGCTTCGTAGAAAGCATGAAAGATGTTTGCCAGCTCGAAGAGGTAAGTGGCGAGGACGTTGGGACGAAAATCATTCAGGACGAGCGGGACGACCTCGGCATACTGGCAAAGCTTTTTCCCGAGTGCCAGTTCGGCGGGCGCGGCTAACGACAAGCGAGGAGGCGCGCTCCAGGCTTCGTTCAGTTTCCGGAAGATCGATCGAATTCTCACGTAGGCGTTCTGCAGATAAGGCGCGGTATTCCCCTGAAGCGAGAGCATGCGGTCGAAGGAAAAAATGTAATCGGTCATCCGATATTGCGTGAGATCGGAATACTTGATCGCGCCGATTCCAATTGTGTGCGCGATCTCATCGCGTTCGGTTTCGGGCAAATCCGGATTTTTCTCCGCGATAATTTTGCGCGCGCGCACGATCGCTTCGTCGAGTAAATCGCGCAAGGCGACATTTTCGCCGGAACGCGTCTTCATCAATTTGCGGTCTTCGCCGAGAATGTTGCCAAAGGGAATGTGCCGGAAATCCGCGGTGTAACCTTCGCGGCGCGCAATCTCGAAGATTTGCTTGAAGTGCAGGGTTTGCGGCGCCCCGACGACGTACCAAAGCGTGTCGCGCCCCAAGTCTTTCACTCGATAATCGACCGTCGCGATGTCGCTCGTGGCATAATTATATCCGCCGTCGCTCTTTTTGATGATGCACGGCTTATCGGCCAGCTCCGGAATATCG
>JBBSEO010000186.1:0-5110 GCA_038239645.1 Chthoniobacterales bacterium
CTCGATGAGTCAGCTATTACGCACTGTTTAAATGATGGCTGCCTCTAAGCCAACATCCTCACTGTCTAAGCAACCTCACATCCTTTCCACTGAACGGTATTTGGGCACCTTAGCTGCTGGTCTGGCATGTTTGCCTCTCGCCGACGAAGCTTATCCCTCGCCGACTGACTCCCGTGCTCTATTGCGCGGCATTCGGAGTTTGATTGAGTTCGGTACCCTGGTATGGGCCCTAGTTCATCCAGTGCTCTACCTCCACGCATCAACACACGAGGCTAGCCCTCAAGCTATTTCGGGGAGAACCAGCTATCACGGGGTTTGATTAGTCTTTCGCTCCTACCCACAAGTCATCCCAGAAGTTTTCAACCTTCACGGGTTCGGTCCTTCAGTTGCGGTTAAGCAACCTTCAACCTGCTCATGGGTAGATCACCTCCGCTTCGGGTCTACTACCAGCGACTATGTTCGCCCTTTTCGGACTCGCTTTCGCTTCGCCTCCATTCCAGAAGAACTTAGGCTCGCCACTGATAGTAACTCGCAGACTCATTAAGCAAAAGGCACGCCATCACCAGCTTGCGCCGGCTTTGACACCTTGTAAGCACATTATTTCAGGTACTATTTCACTCCGCTCACAGCGGTTCTTTTCACCTTTCCCTCGCGGTACTTGTTCACTATCGGTCGCCAATTAGTATTTAGACTTACGCCGTGGTCGGCGCAGATTCATACGAAGTTTCACGTGCATCGTATTACTCAGGAAATCCCTAGGCGTGCTCGGATTTTCGATTACGGGTCTGTCACCCTCTTTGGAGCGATTTTCCATTCGCTTCATCTAATCGTTGCACTACCACATCGGGCTCCTACAACCCCGCTCAATAAATTGAACGGTTTGGTCTCTTCCGCTTTCGCTCGCCACTACTGACGGAATCGCTTTCGCTTTCTTTTCCTCCGGTTACTGAGATGTTTCACTTCACCGGGTGTCGCGATGTTCCTGCTATGTATTCACAGAAACTCGAGCAAGTATTACCTCACTCAGGTTATCCCATTCGGAAATCTACGGGTCAAAGCGTGTTTGCCGCTCTCCGTAGCTTATCGCAGCTTACCACGTCCTTCATCGCCTATTGGCACCAAGGCATCCATAATGTGCTCTTTGTAGCTTGATCAATCTGTTCCGGCCCCACTTGCGCGGGACCAGAGATTCTTTTGATAACTGAAACTCTCTGGCTGAAGTTTCTTAGGCTCCAGCCGTATCTATTTCAGACTCAGCTCTTAAAGTTGTATTTTCTTACTACCCTGTATGTAGATGTCAAAGAACCAGACGTTACCGCACATTTCAGACACAAAAAAACCCAACTTTATCTTCCGACACGAATCACGTTTCCGTTTCCGGTCGGGACAAAATTGAGCTCAATTTGCAGTCCCAAAATGTACGAGAACAAACTCCGTCCGCTCGAGAGGTTCAGGAGCCCGCGCGTGGCGGGATGTCGATCTTAGCCCGTCCCGGCGGTCGGTCAAACGCGATTTCGCAGTTTTTTGGATTTTTTTTGGCCTCACTGAGCAAAAACGGGTTACCGTCCGCGCCTTGAGCACTCCCGCGCTGCGGCCCGACGGCCGGACGAATTCTCAGCTCCGCCCGGTTTCGTTCCGGATCGGCGTGGCCCCGAACGCGACCGCCTCCGTTCTCATTGCCATGGGAAACACCCAGGTCATTTGCGGCGTCACGATCGAGGAGACGGTGCCGCGCTGGATGAAAGAGCAGAATATCGCCGGCGGCTGGCTGACGGCGGAATATTCGATGCTGCCGTACGCGACCCATACCAGAAAAGCGCGCGATATCAGCAAGGGGCGCCTGGATGGGCGGAGCAGCGAGATCCAGCGGTTGATCGGGCGTTCCCTGCGCGCGGTCGTCGATCTGGAGAAACTGGGCGCGCGGACGATGTGGATCGATTGTGACGTCTTGCAAGCCGATGGCGGGACGCGGACGGCGGCGATCACGGGGGCGTGTCTCGCCGTCACGATCGCGTGCCAGAATCTGGTGATAAGCGGAAAGCTGGCTCATTCACCGGTCAAAAAGATGGTCGCAGCGGTCAGTGCCGGCGTGGTCGCGGGCGAGGCGTTGCTGGATTTGGACTACGCGGAGGACAAAGATGCCGCGGTCGATTTCAATTTTGTTGCGACGGAGGATGGCGAATTCGTCGAACTGCAAGGCTCTGGCGAGGAATCGACTTTCCCGAAGGCTCAACTGGAGTCCATGCTTTCGCTTGGCCAAACGGGAATTGCCGAGCTAATCAATTTGCAGCGTTTGGAACTGGCAAAACTCGTTTTACCGCCGACGATCTGACGGAATGCAAAAAGCGCTGATCACCGGGATAACCGGCCAGGACGGGAGTTATCTCGCGGACTTTTTGCTGAAGAAGGATTACGAAGTCCACGGTATCATCCGTCGCGCCAGCACCTTCAACACGTCGCGCATCGATCATCTTTATACCGATCCGCATATCAATGGCGTGCGGCTTTTTCTACACTACGGCGACCTGGCCGATTCGGTGAATCTGGTCAAGCTGGTCTACCAACTGAAGCCGGACGAGATTTACCATCTCGGCGCGCAAAGCCACGTGCGCGTGAGTTTCGACATACCGGAATACACCGCGGACGTCACCGGCGTCGGCACCATTCGCATCCTGGAAGCGATCCGCGAGACCGGAATCAGGTCGCGCTTTTACCAGGCTTCGAGCAGCGAAATGTTCGGCAAAGCCCAGGCCATTCCGCAAACCGAAACGACGCCGTTTTGGCCGCGCAGTCCCTACGGCGTGGCGAAAGTTTTTTCCTATTGGGCGACGGTGAACTATCGCGAGAGCTACGGCCTGCACGCGAGCAACGGCATTCTTTTCAATCACGAAAGTCCACGCCGCGGCGAGACCTTCGTCACTCGGAAAATCACCCGCGCGGTGGCGGCGGTAAAGCAGGGTCTGCAACGCGAACTTTATCTGGGCAACCTCGAGGCGAAACGCGACTGGGGTTACGCGCCGGAATACGTCGAGGGAATGTGGCGCATGCTCCAGCACGAGAGCGGTGACGATTTCGTCCTCGCCACGAATGAGACGCACACCGTGCGCGAGTTTTGCGAGACTGCCTTTGCGCACGTCGATTTGGATTGGAAGGAATTTGTGAAGCACGACGATCGCTACGAGCGACCGGCCGAGGTCGATCTCCTCATCGGCAATCCGGCGAAGGCGAAAAAAATTCTCGACTGGGAACCGAAAGTCCGTTTCGAGGAGCTCGTCCGCATCATGGTTGACGCGGATATGGAAATGCTCGCCGGCGGCGGAGCGCGGAGGAAGCTGGGCGATCAGCCCTAGGAACCGTTAGCGAATCACCATCCCGCCGTGATTCTCCGGCGACAGGCTGCTCGCGCTGCTCATCCCAGGAACGATTGCGCCCAGCGAAGCGTCGGTGATCGTCACCACGGCGCCGTTGCCGACCGCCTCGTAGAGCTTGATCACATCGGTGGAGCGCATCCGCACGCAACCATAGCTGGCCGGCCGGCCGATGTTCCGCTCCTCGGGCGTGCCATGGATGTAAATGTTCCGGCGAAAAGCGTTCGCGTTTCTCGTTTCGCGTCCCCGCAACCAGATGATCCGGGTGACGATCGGATCGCGCCCCGGCGCATCCGGCGCGATCACTTCACCCGTGCGATGGCGATCTTTGAAAACCGCGCCCGGGACAGCACCGTCGCCGATTTTGCTGGCCACTTCCATCTCGCCCAGCGGCGTGCGCATGCTTCCGGGCCAATCGCCGAGGCCGAATTTCGAGGTCGAAATCGGATAGATCGCGACCAGGGTTTCGTGATCGAGCAATGCCAGGCGCTGTTCTTTCGTGCTGACGACAATGTGATGCTGCACGTCCCGCGGCGCCGCGCAGCTGCCGATCAGTAATGCCACAGTCAGAGTTCCCAGGAGCCGTGCGATCATTTTCAGAAATCAACCAAGCCGGAAGAACTTCGTTGCGGTTGCGGTCGTCGCCTCCGCCACTTCCTCGAGTGAAATCCCCCGTGCCTCGGCGATCGATTCCGCCACCAGCCGCGTGTAGGCTGGCTCACACTGCTTCCCACGAAACGGCACCGGCGCCAAATAAGGACAATCCGTTTCCACCATGAATTTCCAGAGCGGAATTTGTGCCGCCACCGCCCGCACCTCCTGGCCGTTCTTAAACGTCACAATGCCAGTGAACGAAACCAGATGCTCTAGCCCCAGCACCTCTTCCGCCTGCTCCAGCGTTCCGCCGAAACAATGGAAAACCCCGCGCACCTTCCCGGTATAATCGCGCAAAATCGAAAGCGTATCCTCCCAGGCGTCGCGCTGATGCACCACCACGTTCAACCCCAGCTCCGCCGCGAGGTCAAGCTGCTGTTGGAAGAGCGACGCCTGCTTCGCCTTCTCTGCCCCATCGTGGATCGCCGCCTCCGTGTCCTCCTCCATCTCGCTCCGCAACGCGCTGAAGACCTGCACCTTCTTGTCCTTCGCCAGCAACGCGCTCGGCAGCCGATGATAATCCAGCCCCGTCTCGCCGATCGCCGCCACCCGCGGATTCCGCGCCAGCTCGCGCAACGGCGTGATCACATCCTCCGGCGCATCCTCGCTCGTCGGATGAACGCCGACGACCGCGTAAATGTTCGGATACTTCTCCGCCAGCGCGATTGCGCGCTTGCTGCTCTCGATCGAAGTCCCGATCGTGATCAATCGCGTCACCCCCGCCTCCGTCGCGCGCCGCAGCACTTCCTCGAAGTCCGCCGCGAAGTCCGGGTAATCGAGGTGCGCGTGGGTTTCGATCAGCATCGGCGAATTAAAGCCGATTCTAGCATTTTCTCATCCGTATTTTCGCGGCGTAATCTCCTTCAACGCCCGACGCCGCGGTCATCGCCAACTCGGCACGCTGAAGCTGCATCCCTTCTGGGAGCCACTCCGCGGCGATCCGCGCTTCGAGAAAATGGTCGCCTCCCCCGCGCCGAAGTAGCTGACGATTTCAGGGCAGGGGCCCCCTCGGACCGCCAGTCCGGTTTCTTCGTGCACCTGCTCGTTTTTATCCTCAGTCATGACATACTTTGGCCGCTAAGGTCGCA
>JBBSEO010000187.1:0-5080 GCA_038239645.1 Chthoniobacterales bacterium
CAACCGAAAACCTCCGTTAAGGAATTGTCAGGCCCCGTCCAGATGGAACCAAGTGCCTGGTGCGCATTCGTCGGCAGTAAACAAGCCCTTGCCGACTACACAGAGGACAATCTGTTGGGGTCGCCCTTCCAGAGCGACGCGGCGGCACTCTGATTCGCTTCAGCGAACAAAAGAATCACGATCGGAATCCAATACAGATACACCTTTGAGCCGGAGAGCACCACGAGGCTCGCCGGGAACAGCGCGCCGTAGTACCAGAAACGTGCTCCTCGTAGCATCGCTTCGCACCGCGCTCGACCGTAGTCGTCTGGGCCGTCTTGGGGTGCCCTTCGAGCAAACGCTACACAAAGCAAGAGATAGGCACTACCCACGGCGATCAAGCTTGATGCGATCCGAACTTGTACCGAAGTCGCTGCCAACCCGGTTAAACCGAGCGCAAGCGCAATCGAACCGCACACTGCGTACCGTGTTCGATGACAGCTGCACGTGTTAGCAATTTCTTTCTTTAAGGCGTCATTCGATGCGGGCAGGATCTCGTCAGCACCGGCAAAGGCGGCCAGCAACGCGCGCGTTGCCGCAAACAGCATTATTCCGACAAAACCTCCCTGTGTAGGAGCCCATCCCGGCAACACGAGATTTGGCCGAAAGCACGCAAGAATTATTTGGGATAGAACGACGCACCCATACACGGTGACTAGATCGACTACAAGGGCACTCGGGAGCCGATCCTGTCGACGTGTCACACGTGACCGTATCGCAAGCGCGAGCATTCCTGTCCCAACAGCGATTCCGAGGCGCGCCAAACCCTTGGGCTCACCTGCCAAAGATGGCGGGTTTGTTTGAAACGCACCGGCGATCAACGAATAGCCGAGCACAACCGATTCCAGCACGCGACCACGGAGGGCCGTACCTCGCGTCGGCATGGACAGTTGCTGTGATGGGCCGTTCATGCAACCGATCCTCAGTTTGACACCGTCAATAGACGCTGGGTTCCCTGAGAGCGCACCGAAAAAAACAGGGTTATCGGGGAAAACGGCTATGTGTTTACCGAATCGCTTGTACACCTTGGACCCTGCAGGCATAAAATCAAACTGCGCAGAATAGAGTTACTGCGCACATTTTTGGGTCTCAGGAGGCCTTATGGCAGGCCGAAGCCGTCCGAAACGCGCGAAAGTGCGTGGTAAGCAGCCGAAGGCGCACTTTGCGTCGGGGCTGGCGGAAATTGTCTCCGAGACGGTGCGGCTCTGGCGCAAGCACCATCTTGGGTATGACCAGACGAAATACGTGGTCGAGCAGTCGCGACGGCAACTGAAGCTGCAACCGCTCGGCGTACGCCGGAGGACGGTGGACCGTCTCGACAAAGCGGAAGTGGAACGGCTGATCCGCGGCGCCTACCAGTCCCACAACAAGTACGGCCTCATGATCAAGACGCTCTTCCTGAGCGGGGCGCGTGTAGACGAGTTCGTTCACATCCGAGTTGAGGACCTGCACCTCGATGGCGATCCGCCGCAGATCTATCTCAGCCACTGCAAAAAGGAGTCGAGTCGCTACGTGCCCGTTCTGCCGGCGTTGGCGCAGGAGCTGCGGACGCATTTGAATGGACGGCGTTCAGGGTATCTATTCGAGACCAACCGGAATGATCGTTACTCAGTCCGAACCGTGCAATCTGTCGTAAAGTCCGAGGCTCGGGCGACTGGTATCGATAAGCGAGTTTATCCTCATCTCCTCCGTCATTCGATCGCGACGATTCTGCTGGATTCCGGGGAGGTGCCGATCGATCAGGTGCAAAAGTTCCTCGGGCATCTGCAACTCTCGACGACGCAGATCTACGCCGAGACCAGCATTCGGGCGCTGGGAGAAAGTTACCTGCGCGCGATGGGCGAAGCAAGGTCTTGAGCCAGGTGGCGGCTGCCTTTAATGATCCGGCTCCCAATGACCGGTTGGAAGAACCGGAGCGACTGCCTGACGGGATTAATGGGGATATGCTCCGCAAGTACTTCACTTTGACGAGGCCGGACCTGGGGGAGGTGGACCAGTGTCGTGGGCCCGCCAATAAATTGGGATTCGCCGTCCAGCTCTGTACTCTTCGTTGGCGCGGCTATTTTCTGCCCGATACGCGCGGCGTGGCTTCTCCGGTTATTGAAATGATCGGTTCTCAATTGGGGTTGTTGCCAATCTCTCTTGATGGCTATCCGCAGAACGAAAAAACCCGCTTCGAACATCTGGAACGTATCCGCCAACATCTCGGGTTCGCTCGTTGCGATGCACCGCAACGGGAGCGTTTGCTGAATTATCTCACCGCCATAGCCCAGGGGTTAACCCGCGCGACGGCTTTGCGCCAGGCCGCGCACCGTTGGCTCAAACAGGAGCAAATCGTTCGACCTGGACCCACCACATTGCGAGACGTTATCGTAAGCGCTCGCGAAGCCGCCTTGCAAAACGTGTACGCGATTCTGTCGCAGGAGCTCTCGCCGAAGCAGATGGAGGAAATCGAAGCGTTGCTGGTTGTGACGGCTCCAGCCCCGGAATCCGCACAACCGGAAGCTGAATCCGCATCGCGTTCGCGATTGGAGCAATTCAAGGCGGTAGCGCGGAAGGAATCTCCGGAATCGCTTCTTGCCTTGCTGGAGCAGCTCAGCGATGTCCGTTCGCTTGGGTTGACTGCCTGGGCCGCCTTGGCACAAATCCATCCTGCTACCCGGCGGCTGCTTGCCGGTTGGGGATATCGATACAGCGTTTGGAATCTGCGCCGTTTCTCGGCGTCGAAGCGAAACGGAATTGTGATCTGTTTTCTGCAAGCCGCGCGCGCTGAAATGACGGACGGCATTGTCGAGATGCAAGACAAGCTCATCACTTCCATCCACAACAAAGCACGAAAGCGCTACGAAGAGTTGCTACGTGCAACCGAAGAAGCCCGGAGCCGCGCCGTCGAAGTGCTGGAAGAGATGGGGACTCTCGTTTTGGACGATTCGATTCCAGATAACAAGCTGCGTAAACACATTTTCGATCTGCTGCCGAGCGAGGATATCAGCAGATTGGTCGAGGGCTGCCGGAATTTGCGGGCTGGCGGCGACGGCTCTCCCCTCGCCCTTGTAAATCATTGGTACGGCTACACGCGGAAATATTCACCCGGGCTTCTGGAGAAGACCCCGTTCCAGTTCGCGGAAGATTCGCCGCTTGGACGCGCGGTCGTTTTTTTGAAAGATTTGAATGCCGACGGGCAAGGAAAATCTTTCGCCGGAGCACCAGTCGATTTCCTCCCGCGCCGCTGGGTCAAACATGTTGTTCTTAAAAATGCAAAGGACGAGGTCGCCCTCTCGCGGCCACATTATGAACCGGCTCTATTGACCACCCTCAATGAGCGGCTGAAGTCCGGCGACGTTACCGTATCTCATTCTCGAAGGTGGACGGACTTTGAGGAATATCTGATCCCCCGGTCGCTCTGGGCAGCGAAACGCATTGAACATTATGCGAATCTCGAACTACCGCTCGACGCGGACGAGTATCTCGCACGACTGAACGATCAGCTGAAAAAGGTGACGGGCGACGTGGACAGGCGCGTTCCGCACAACAAGGCCCTCACCATTGATGCCGAGAAAGGTGAGTTTCACCTTGCCGCCTTAAAAGCGTTGGACAAGCCGGACGCGATCAAGATTCTCAAAGAGCAGATCGAGTCGCGACTCCCCAGGGCCGACTTAGCCGACGTTCTGATCGACATCGATAACCGGACGAATTTCCTCCACCACTTTCTTCCACCCGGCGCGGATACGGTCGCGCGCCGTCGCGATGCGCTCGCCGCAGTGCTGGCAATCGGCTGCAACATCGGATGCCAGCGCATGGCACTCGCTTCAGGATTGAGCTTTCACGAAATCAGCCTCGTTGCCGACTGGTACCTGACGGAAGAGACGCTCAAGTCAGCCAGCATCGACATCATAAACTTCGCCTCGCGAATACCCGTCAGCCGCGTCTACGGCCGTGGTGCGACGTGTTCGGCAGACGGCATGCGCTTCTATGTGCCGATCCATATCCTCGCGGCCGATTACAGCCATGTGCTTCAGGGCCGGGGCGTCACTCTGTACGCTCACACCTCAGATAGTTTTCTGCGGATGCACCAGCAGCCCATTCCCTGCCGCTTGCGGGAGGCGGCTTTCAGCCTGGACGGGCTGATGGAGCACGATACCGAACTCGATCCCAAGGTTTGCTACACCGACACCCACGGGTACACCGAGGTAGTCATGGCGACGGCGACCCTGCTGGGATACGAGTTGGCACCGCGAATCAAGGACATTAAAGATCAGACCCTTTACAAAATGGATCGCCAGCAGCATTATGCAAATCTGGACTCCATCCTCTCGGGGACTATCAAGCCTCATCTGATCCGAAATGCGTGGGATGAAACGGTCCGGGTGATCGCCTCGATTGAGGAACGGATTGTTTCGCCGTCGCTGGTGCTTCACCGGCTTGGCTCCTATGCCCGCCAGAATAGCGTCTATCAGGCGCTTTCTGAAATTGGCCGTGTTCAAAAGACGATCCACATTTTGAAAACGCTCGACGATGAAGATTACCGGCGAAGGATGGGGCGCGAGTTGAACAAGGGCGAGGCGTCGCACGATCTCTCGCGGTTTCTGTGTTTTGGCAAAGAAGGCGTGTTGCGGGGCCGCGAATTCGGCGACCAGGTGCATACATTCAGTTGCCTGTCGGTTCTGCACAACGCCGTGGTTGCCTGGAACATGATTCAGATCGGGGAGATCGTTGGCCAGTTCCGGGCCGAGGGGCATGAGATCGACGACGAAACACTGAGCCACGTCACGCCGCTCCTTCGGAAGCACATCAACCCGTTCGGACGATACCATTTCGACTTGGATCGAATACGGAAGCCGCAGGCCAACCTACGCAAAAATCCTTAACGGAGGTTTTCGGTTGGATGTGGCTACTACCCCATTTGACGCTGCAGCTTGGATACTTCAAAGCCAAGCGGCAATTCTTTGTCTACGAGCAAGGCGCTGTACTTGAAGACCTGCGTTACATCATGAAGCTGCATTTTCCAGAGCGGGATTCTGCCTCTATCAAAACACCGTCC
>JBBSEO010000188.1:0-5078 GCA_038239645.1 Chthoniobacterales bacterium
CGCAAATTCACCGCGATCGCCTCCGCGATATGCCGTTCCTCCGAGCCGATGCCCGGAAAGGCGCCGGGGGTATCGATCAAGGAAATGATCGACAAGCCGAATTTTTCCGCGAGCTGCATCACGCGCAGTGCCTTGCGATAACCTTCCGGGTGCGCGCAGCCGAAGTTCCGCATCAGATTCTCCTGCGTGTTCCGCCCTTTCTGGTTGGCGACGACGACGCAGCGCTCGGAGCCGAGCATGGCCAGGCCGCACGGCATCGCCCGGTCGTCGGCAAAAAGACGGTCGCCGTGCAATTCCGTCCAATCGGTGAAGCAGCCGTTCACATAATCGAGCGCAAACGGACGTTGCACATGCCGCGCGAGCTGCACCCGCTGCCACGCACTCAGGTTATCGTAAATCTCGCGGCGCGTGCTCGCGATTTTCGATTCCATCGCTTCGACCTCAGCCTCGAAATCAAGCTCGTGTTCGTCGGAATGATCGCGGATTTCCTGGAGACGTCGCTCCAGTTCCACGATGGGCTTTTCGAAGTCGAGGGGTTGGAGTTCTTTCACGTTACTCGGTAATGGTGACAGGGGTCTTCGCGTTGACAAGGCTGCTCAGTTCCTCCGCGTCAGCCGCGGAAATCCCCAGCCCGGAAGGCGGCGGCGGCAGGTCATTCGCCGGGTGGAAACTGTCCGGCATCGCATAGATCGTGTAACTGGCTGCACCGAGACGGATCCAGCGCGTGCTGGACTGATATTCACGGGTACCGACGCCGACGCGTTTGCCATTTTTCCACGCCATCACTTCGGCCACGTGCGTGCTCTGGCGGCCGGGTTGTTTCGTCGCGGGCAGTTTCACTTCGCGAAGGTGATACTGCTTAAAAAAATTCCCGTGATTCAGCAGAATGATCGTCTTCGCCTTCGTCTGGATAAACATCGAGAAGTCGGGGCGAGCAATGAAGAGACGCTCGCCGATGTGCAACATCGTCCCGTTCATGTTGTTCATCCGCATGATCAATTCGGGCGTGGTCTGCATCCGCTGCGCGACCCGGTTGATGACGTCGCCTTTCTTCACGAGATACTCCTGTTTTTCCGGCGACGGCGCCCGCGAAAAAAGGAGCTGGGTGTTCACATTCCCGAGTTCGTCCTTCGCTTCCTCAAAGTGCCCGCCATTCGGATAACGCTGGAGAAACGCGGTCAAGGCATCGCGCGCTTCGACCAATTTCCCGTCCTGCCGCAATTTCGCGGCGGCCTCAAACTCCGGCCCGCTAATGTCCGGCGTCGGCTCCGCCGCGGTCGTTGCGCTCGCCAGTTTTTCCTGCCGAATCTCAATCTCCTGTTTGAAGAGAATGTTGTGCGCGAAAAAATAGGCGCCGCCGAAAATCCCGCAGGCGAGTAGGAGTGCGAAAAGCCATTTCATCGCGCGCGAAGGAAGATGCTCAATTTCGGCGGCATGTCAGCCGCGGTCGATCCGTCGCCCATGACGGGAAGACAAGGTGGGTAGTGATCGACGCGACGTTAACTCACTGCCACCACTGCTCGCCCATCTTCTCTTCTTCCAGCGCCCAGGTGTGGTGGCAGGATTGACAATAAAATTGCTTCGGGAAAATCTTGAGCGCGAAGAGCACGCTCGCGAGTGCCGGGGTGAGAAATTTGCGGCTCATCTGCGGAAACTCGATTTCGACCGATCCGCATTGCGGGCAACGCAAGGCGGAACCGATTTCCGGGTCGGTGCTCTCCCATTCGCGCATCAAACTCTGCGCCTGTTCGAAATCGCCTTCCGCGACTTTTACCTTCACATTTGCCTGCGGCTTGGACATGAACGCGACGCGCTGAAGTGCGCCTTCGCCCATGATATCGGCGCGCACCCCGGACCCTTTCAGTCGGTCGCGGAGACGCTTCGCCTTTGCCTGCTCGTTATACGTCGCGATGGTGACCATAGGGCACGTCAGCAAACAACATTCAGCGCGGCGACGCAAGACTGGCCGGCGGAAACCATTGGTAAAGCATGAGATAAACGATGACGCCGGTGACGGAGACGTAGAGCCAGATCGGCATTGTCCAGCGGCCCAGCCGACGATGTTTGTCCCAGCGCCGCCGAAAAACCGGAATCAGCGTCATGATGATGAGTGGGAGCGTGGTAAAGGCGAGGAGGACGTGAGAGATGAGCAACGGAAAATAAATCCACGCAATCAATCCGTGGTAACCGGACGATTTTTCGCCGGCGAGAGCGTGATAAGTGAGGTAGCAGGCGAGGAAAAAGGTGGAGGAGATGAGCGCGATAAACATGCAGACAACGTGGCGTTGCCAAAAATTGCGGCGGATGAAAAACCAGCCCGCGCCAATGAAAACGGTGCTGATCGAATTCAGGCTGGCATTGACCAGAGGCAGATCTGAGACGTGCATGGTCAGGTAAGCGCGTAATGCGCGCCGGTTGAAAAGCGCACGGGGGCGAACGAAAGAAAATCCATATGGCGGTGGCCGATATTCCCGAGATCGAGACCATCTCGCAAGCGCAACGTCCCAGCTTCGGGTGGCGGCTCTTCGTCAGCACGATGCGTTTCCTGATCGTGCTCGGCCTCGGCGCGATGACGGCAGGTGGATGGTATTTGGCCAGTCATGGGTTTGGTCAATCCTTTCGCGCCAGGGTGGTGGAAGAACTGCACAAGCGCGGCGTGGAAGCTTCGGTCCGTCGGCTCACGCTCGATCCCTTCCACGGCCTCGTCGCACAGGATGTGCGCATTTTTGATTACCGCGACCGCGACAAAACCATCGCGCAGATCAGCCGGCTGTCGCTCGACGTGAATTACGCCGCGCTCTGGCAGCGCCGATCTTTTCTGAATGCGATTGAAGTCCGGAACGCAGAGGTGACGCTGCCGTTGCCCGACAATGCGCCGCCGAACACCGTGCCGGCGCAGATCAAGCACCTGCACGCGCACGTCTATTTCCCGCCCGAGCAAATTTTCGTTAGCCAGGCGGAAGGCGTTTTCTGCGGCATTTATCTTTCGGCGACCGGCCAGCTGATCAAGCGACAGGATTACGCCCCCTCACACGAGATGACGCGGCAAGAATGGCAGAGCCACCTCCAGACTCTGCAGCGCGTCGTCGCGGAATTAAATCAGTTCCAATTTGCCGCTACGCCGCATTTGCAGGTGAAGTTTAGCGGAGACCTCGCGGCGATAGAGGAGGCGCGGGTCGAAGGTTCCTTCCGCGCCGAACAGATCCGCCGTGGGCAATATCTCGCCCAGGAAGTCGTGCTCGCCGGCGAATACTCTGAACAGCGTTTGAATGTGACCCAGTGTCAGTGGCGCGATCAACTCGGCCAACTCGCGGCCACGGCGTCCTGGCGACGCTCGGACGGTGCGCTTCAATTCCAGGTACGGAGCGGACTGAATCTGCGCGCGTTGCTCGACAGTTTTGGCTTCGGCCGCGCCTTCGACGACTTCACTTTCCAAGCCGCGCCGCAGCTCGATCTCTCCGGGTCCGCCCACTTGGGCGATGGACAGCCGACGTGGCAGTTGCTGGGACATCTCACTCTTGGCGCCTTCACCTATAGGACCATTCCATTTACCAGCGCCGACGCCGATGTTTCCTGGGACGGCACGCGAACGTTGTTGCGCGAAGTGCATGTGCGCCATCGCAGCGGCGAGCTCACCGCGGAATTCTTTAGCGCTCCCGGTGATTTTCGCGTCGATCTGAACAGCACGATCGACGCGAATGCCCTTCGCCCGCTGGCGCCGGCCGATCTGCACGAATTCGTCGATGAGGTGGATTGGCCGCACGCGCCGGTGGTGAACCTGAGTATTCGCGGCTCAAGCCAGGAAGCGTCCACCTGGTCGGGAACGGGGAAATTCCAGTTCGATCGCGGGCGATTTCGGAAGGTCGGCTTCAACAGCGTTACGGCCGATGTTCGTTTCGGCCAGGGTGCGGCCACGTATGAAAATTTCCGGATCGTGCGCGACGAAGGCGTTGCTACCGGCACGTTGGTTTACGATTTCGCACACCACGAGACGCGACTGACCAATGTGCGCGGCAATCTCAAACCGACCGAAGTCATCTCTTGGATTGATCCCAAGCTCTTCAAGGTCGTCGCGCCATACAAATTCGACCGCCCGCCGTCCGTCACGGTCAATGGCGTTTATCAATTTCACGGTGGCAAGAACACGCGCCTGGAGATCAACGTCGATTCGCCGAGCCGGATGGATTACGTCTTCGTGGGGAAAACGCTAAACTTCGATCGCATTGCCGCGAAGCTTCTCTTCACCGACGATCGCCTCCAGATTCTCTCTCTCGACGGCGATACCTTCTCCGGCCATCTCAGCGGTAACGCCGATATTTCGCTCGCCCGCAGCAACCAGCATTACCACGCGATGATGGACGTTTCCGGAATCGATTTTCCGCGCCTGACCGATCTCTATTTCGATTTCAAGACGGCGAAAGGTTCGATGAACGGCCATTACGATTGGACTGGCATCGGTGACGATCCGCGCACCATGGTCGGCCAGGGTGAAATCGAACTCCGCAATGGCAATGTTTTTGCGATCCCGATTTTCGGGCCACTCTCCGATCTGCTCAACGCCATCATTCCGGGCTTTGGCTATCGCGTGGCGCGGAAAGCGGACGCCCATTTCACCCTGAAGGATGGAGTCATTCACACGACTGATTTCCACGTGGACGGCGGGACCTTCGGCATGGCTGGACGCGCTGACTTGTATTTTCTCGCGAATAAACTGGATGCGGATGTGCGCATCGACGCCAACGGGCTCGGCGCCGTCCTCGCGCCGCTCTACAAGATTTTCGAGTACAAGGGCGAAGGTCCGCTCAACCACCCGACGTGGCGTCCCAAAAATTTCTAACGACTGACGCGCCCCTGCTCGGCGCGCACATGTCGATTGGCGGCGGGGCGCATCTTGCCATCGAACGGGCGCGCTCCATCCAGAGCAACGCCATGCAGATTTTCGTGAAGAACAATATGCAGTGGTTTGCTCGCCCGCTGACCGCGCCAGAAATTCGTGCTTTTCTCGATCATCCGCAGCGCACTGACATTCGCCATGTTTTTGGCCATGCGAATTACCTGATCAATCTCGCCGCGACCAA
>JBBSEO010000189.1:0-4998 GCA_038239645.1 Chthoniobacterales bacterium
ACGACAACTTCGATTCCGTCCTCCCCGCGGAGACGGAAGCAGCGAGCCATAACCGGCAGGCGGAAGAAATCATTCCGGCGAAACCCTGGCCCAGAGAGCCAGCCTCCGGCGCTGCGCAAGGATTGGTGCTGGTCGTAGACGACGTCGAAGCCAATCGCGACGTGCTCTCGCGTCAATTGAAGCGGCAGGGCTATGCTGTCGCCATCGCCGAAAATGGGCAAGCGGCGCTCGATCGACTGCGCACCAGCAACGTCGATCTCGTCCTTCTCGACATCATGATGCCCGAGATGGATGGCTACGAAGTGCTGCAGCGGCTCAAGGCGTGTGAGGATTTGCGCCACATTCCGGTTATCATGATCTCCGCCCTGAGCGAATTAGACTCAGTCGTGCGCTGCATCGAGCTTGGTGCTGAAGATTACCTGCCGAAGCCTTTCGAGCCCACTCTGCTCAAGGCGCGTGTCGGCGCTTCCCTCGACAAAAAGCGCGCGCGCGACCGGGAGCAGGAACTAGCCGCTGCCCTGCGTGCTCAAAACACCGAGATGGCCGCGTGGCGCAAGGCGCAGGAAGCAGATCTGGCCGTCGCCCGCACCACGCAACAAGCGATTGTCAGCTCCGCGCCCGCGCACCTCCGAGGTTGGCATGTAGAAACGATCTACAAGCCACTCATCCAGGTCGGTGGGGATGTTTATGGCTGGCGCGAGTTGGACCGCGGTTCGTCGGTTTTCTGGATCGCGGATGCCACCGGCCACGGCGTGGCCGCAGCGCTTTTCACCACCTTAGTTGCCCTGCTTTTCAATCAAGCCATCAGTGAGTGCCAGACAGCCGATGGGATTCTCACGAAGGTGAATCAAGAGTTTCACAGCACACTCCGCGGCCGCGCGTTCATGACCGCCTGTTGTGCAGTCGTCAAAACCGACGGCGAATTGTCCTTCGCCGGCGCCGGCCATCCGCCCTTCCTCCTTCGGCGGCGGGACGGCACGATCGAGACTCTTCCTTCGCGCGCCACCATGATCGGAATTTACCCGGAGTTGAAGATCGAGCCGACGGTCACAACGCTCGCTTCCGGCGACGCAGCGCTCCTTTACAGCGACGGTCTCTACAGTTCGAAAGAAAACACCGGCGAGCGATTGACCGCCGCCACGCTCGCGAAATCCTTTGCGCAAACCGGCTCAAGTGCGGACTTCCTGCCGAGCCTCATCGCACAGCTGGACCAAAGTTCCGGCGACGGTTTCGATGATGATGTTGCTGCCATCGCACTGCACCGCCAGTAAACAGCGCAGCGAGTTCATCAAGCGCCGGGCGTGCATCGCCTTAGCGATCGCGAGCCCCAGACCCGCGCCACGCCGGTCTGTCGAATCGGCTTGCCAGAATCGATCGAGGATTCGCTCCAAATGTCCGCCCCCATCTTGATGAAATTCAGCGGCGTCCGCAGATCATGCGCCACCGCCAACTCCGTCAACACTTCCACGTCGAGTGCCATCCATTCCCGCGAGACGCGAAGGAAGCGCTCCCGCGATGGCGGGCGAGGCGAATGTCGCCTCCCCAGCGTTAATGAATAACCAAAGCAAGTTGACCGAACAGTGTAGCCGCGGGGCCTTTGCGAGCGTGACAAAGGGCAGGCGAAAGGATTGAATCGGTGATCAAGATTTTCGTGACGGTTCTAACGAGCTGCCTGCTCGCAGTCGCTTCGGCCGGGGCGGCAGCGACCAGCATTCTCCGAGGACAAGTGCTCGGGCTGGATGGAAAACCCTTCCAGGGCGCGGAGGTGCAGATTCAGCCGGTCGGCATCGGCGCGCGCGGGATGATTCTCCACACCGGCGCCGATGGCCGCTACGCCCAAGTCTTGCCCGCGGGGACCTACCGCTTCGCGCTCCATTACAGCACGGTGAAGATCTTCGCCGCCGACAAAATCCAGACGCGCGCGGGCGATCCGTTCACGATCGATTACAACGTCCGCACCGGGATGGTAAAAATGCGGACAGCGAAGTCGAAAAAGGTCCGCCGCTTCGTCTGGCAGGAGCCGCTCGGCTCGGACCTCGGCGGTTATTGGCGGGAGACAGATTCCGATACCGCCCTCGAAGCGGATTCGAACCGGGGCGTGCGCCAGGCGCCGCGCGGGGTCTCGCCGGTCCTCTATCATTCGCACTAAGGAGCCGGCTCGACGTGGACTCCGACATGGAAATTTATGTGCCGTATCCGCAAGTGTCCGCCACGGTGCTGCAATTCGTCGGGCGCGATTTGAACTATGTCGTGCGCTCGGAAAGTCCGGGCGCGATCGCCACGGAATTACGCAATGCGCTGCACACCCTCGATCCGCAAGGCGTCGTCAAGGTCAACACCATGGAAGCGCTGATCCGCGAATCGACCGCGCAACCGCGCTTCCGCACCTGGCTCATCGGCATTTTCGCCGGCTTCGCGCTTACGCTTGCGTGCCTCGGCATCTACGGCGTCATCGCGTACCTCGTCACGCAACGTTACAAGGAAATCGGCATCCGCCTCGCGCTCGGCGCCACCCGCGCGAATATCTTCCAGCTGATTCTCGGTCGCACACTTTGGCTCGCCGCAAGCGGGGTCGCTGCCGGCTTGATCGCCGCTCTCTTCCTGACGAAATTTCTCGCGAGTTTGCTCTACGGCGTCACCGTGCACGACCCGCTGAGCTTTCTCCTCGTCCCAGTCGGCCTCACCGGAATCGCACTCCTGGCTGGTTACTTTCCCGCGCGTCGCGCCGCCGCCGTCAATCCGGTGAAGTCGTTGCGCTACGAATAGCGACCAATCAAGCAACCGGCAACTCGAACCAGAATTCGCTGCCTTGGCCACGGGGCTTTCGGCCCCGATCTTACCGTCGTGTTCGTCGATGATGCCTTCCTCATCCAAGAGGACATAAAATGACCTTGCCGCCCACGCGGCCGTGGCGCTAAAATTCCTCATCAATCAACCCAACCGCGTCGATGGCACTACCATTCAAAGAACGGTCTCCGAAAAAGCGGGAAATCGAATTCGACATGTTCGCGCGCGATCTCCCGCCGGAGGAAAATGATGATGTGCGCGGCGGGAGCGGCACTCCGCCACCGTCGGACCATCGAACGACGAAGCCTTTGCCGGATTAAGCGCCACTCACGGTCGCTTCGGCTCGGCGGAGGCGCTGGGCTTCACCACCACCTCCGGCGAAACGTCGTATTCCGGCTTCGACGCGCCCATCAGCCATTTGTCGAACCAGCCGACAATGTGCTGCAGCCGCTCCACTCGATGCCACGGCTGGCCGGAGCGCGAAAGCTCATGCGATTCGCCCGGGAATTTCACCATCACCGCTGGTACCTTCATGAATTTCAGCGCGCGGAACATTTCTTCACCACCCGCGCCGGGGGGAGTGCGAGTGTCGCTTTCGCCGAGGACGAACATCATCGGCGTCTTCACGTTCTTGATGTAGGTGATGGGCGAACGCGCTTTGAAATCTTCCGGATCGTCAAAGGGCGCGGCTTTGAACCATGACGGCTGGAAGAGAGTGAAATCCGCGGTGTACCACCAATGTTCCCAGCTCGCGATGTCGCGTTGCGCCGCAGCCGCGGCGAAACGTTGCGTGTGGGTGACGACCCAGTTCGTGAGGAGGCCGCCGCCGCTTCCGCCGGTCACGCCCATTTTTTTGTCGTCGATGTAACCGCGCTTGATCACTTCGTCGACGCCGCGCATCAGATCCTGAAAATCGTCGCCCGGGTAGTGATACTGAATGATGTTCCCAAACTCCTGGCCGTAGGTCGTGCTCCCGCGCGGATTCAAGTAGAGGACGACGTAGCCTTTCGCGGCCATCCACTGAAATTCGTGCTCAAAGATCCAGCCGTAGGCCGCGTGCGGACCGCCGTGGATATTTAGGATCAACGGATACTTTTTGTGCGGATCGAAGCCCGGCGGCTTCTGCACCCAGCCCTGAATCTTTTTGCCGTCGAAACTTTGGAACGTGATTTCCTCCGGTTCGGTCATGTTAAGCTGCGCGAAAAGATCGCGGTTCACATCGGTGAGCTGTTTCTGCTGGCCGTTTTCCTCGATCGCAAACAAATCGCCGATCCGCGTCGGCGTTGAAATCAAGCAAATCGTTTTCGCGCCGTCCGCGGTCGTGCGGAAGCCAATCACAGCCTGATCGCCTTTCGTGATTTCGGTCATCGCACCCGTGGCGACATCAAACCGGCCGAGATTCGTCCGGCCCTCGCGTCCGAAAAGATCGAGAATGCTTTTCCCGTCCGCGCTCCAGACCGGGCGGTTCCCGCCGCCGGCGCGCGGCGGCGCTTGATCGCCAAACACGCCCTGGCCGACGTCGTAATCGAACTTCTCGGTCAGGTTCCGCGGCTGCGCGTCCTTCGTCAGGTCCATCACGAACAAATCGGGTTCGGTGTAGGAATGCACCGGCTGATTCGCCGATGCGACGAAGGCCAGTTGCTTGCCATCGGGACTGAGCGCAAGGCCGTTCACGCCCATGTCGATCGAGCTCAATTTCGCCGGCTCGCCGCCGCTCGCTGAAATAGAGTAAAGTTCCGTGCGCGGCAATTGATAGTAGGGCTCATCAACGTGCAGAGAAGTGAAGTAGATTTGCGCGCCGTCATTCGACCAGATGAAATCGTCTTCGTCGAAGCGCCCACTCGTTAGCTGTTTCGCCTGCACCTTTTCGTCCGCGGTCCTGGGCGCGGGGATTGTCCAGATGTGCGAGGGCCGCTTGAAATCGGCGTTGCCGTCATCGTCCTCGCGGTAAACCGCACGGGTCACCACCAGCACGTCGCTCTCGCGCTCGTCGTCCTTCTCCGCCGCTTTCGCGGGCGAAGCGCCCGGCTTGGCTGTCGCCGCCGGAGTCGCACCCGCGGGCGGAGATTTTTTATCCGCTTCTTCCTTCTCCTTTTTCTTCGCCTGCTTCGCCAGGTCCTCGGGATTGCTCGAGCTGCTGAATGCGATCGTTTTTCCATCGGGCGACCACCGTGGAGAACCCGCGCCTTTCGGCAGATCGGTAAACGTCCA
>JBBSEO010000190.1:0-4991 GCA_038239645.1 Chthoniobacterales bacterium
GGACCACTACTCTTCAAGCCGTCGCCGAAGTGGCAACTCTGGGCTGCTTTTGGCGGTGCCCTTGCCGTTCACACCATCGCGGTCGCGCTGGCCTTTCACAAGGAGCCGCCCCCGGTTGATGCCCAGGACGCTCCGATCGCGACCATTATCGGCGTCGATGAGCCGCCGCCCGCAGACGAACCAACTCCGCCGCCGGAAGATATTCCGATCCCCGATGCACCGCCGCCGCCGGATGTTCAGCCGGAATTTCACGAAGATACCACCCCGCCGCCTAAGCAGAACAAGCCCAGCACGAAAGTTCAGCCGATCAAAGCTCCTCAAGTGGCGGGCCCTCCGAGGCCTCCCGGAACGATCAGCGCGTCGGCGGCGAAGGCTCTCGCGATTAGCGCGCCACGCCCGGAATATCCTTATGAGGCGCGCAGCCGTCGCATCACGGGCAACGGCGTCTGCCTCGTCACCGTTGATACCGCCAGTGGCAGCGTAACCGATGCGACGATGTCCCAGAGCCTCGGGAATCCGATCCTGGATAATTCTGCCGTCAGCACCTTCCGGCGCTGGCGTTTCAAACCTGGCACCGTGAACAAGGTCCGAATTCCCATCACCTTTACCATGGCGGGCGCCTCCTACTGATTATGCGCGTTGCTTCACCCATCCCAAAAAAACGCGCGCGGATTGAGATCATTCCACTCATCGATATCATGTTCTTCCTCCTGGCCAGCTTCATGATGGTCAGTCTCAGCCAGACGCACATGAAGGGAATCAAGGCTAACCTGCCGGCACCGGGGCCAGCCACGAATCCGAATGATTCGAGAGATACGGTCCGAATCAAAATTTCGCCCGGAAATACCATCACCGTCGACAATCAGCTCATCAATAACGATGACTTGCTGAACTATCTGGGGCAGCGCAAGAAAGCGAATCCGAACCTGAAGGTTTCGATTAGTGCTGAGCTGATGGCGGTGCACGGCGACGTTATTACCGTGCTCGATAAGGTCCGCCTCGCCGGGATCGAGAAGGTTGGCTACCAGATTCGCGCCGCGCCCGCGCGCTAAGTCGTTCGCGTTGCCAGGAATTTTCGCAGCTCCATTATCGCGCGCGCGCGGTGACTCATTCGATTTTTTTCGATCGGCGACATTTCGGCAAAAGTCTGGGTGCGTCCCGTTGGCGCGAAAATCGGATCGTAGCCGAATCCGTCCTCCCCTCTGGAAGATTGGATAATCTGGCCGTCGATCGCTCCCTCTACCGCCCCGAGCTTCTCCCCATTCCTGGCCACGACGAGGACGCAGCGAAATCGTGCGCCTCTCCGTTCCTCTGGCACGCCCTGCATTTCCTGTAAGAGTTTCACCAGGTTGTCGGCGTCATTCGCGTCCGGGCCAGCATAGCGCGCGGACACAACGCCCGGCGCACCGTTCAGCGCATCCACCTCCAGCCCGGAGTCGTCCGCCACGACCAGATCGTCCCGCAGCACTTGCGACGCGCTCATCGCTTTGAGTTCGGCATTCGCCTCAAATGTTGTGCCGGTTTCGGCAATCTCCAGAACGTCATCGCGGCCGATCAAATCCACGACGGAGAATTCGCCGCCAAGCATCGTCGCGAATTCCCGCGTCTTATGCGGGTTGCGCGTTGCGAGCACGATTCGTTTTCTCATCGCTTATTGAAATCGGCGGATTCCCGTCAATCCTGTCTCTCCTTCAACATGAGTGAGCGCCGCAAACCTTATCCCTTCGATGCGATCGAGCCCAAATGGCAGCGGCGCTGGGAGGAAGAGCAGACCTTTCGCGTTCTCAATCCGGGGCAGACCGGCTTCGATCCCACCAGGCCCAAGTTTTACATCCTCGACATGTTTCCCTATCCGAGCGGGTCGGGCCTGCACGTCGGTCATCCGGAAGGCTACACCGCGACCGACATCATCGCGCGCTACAAACGCCTGCGCGGATATAACGTTTTGCATCCCATGGGGTGGGACGCCTTCGGTCTGCCGGCGGAACAATACGCGGTGAAAACTGGCCAGCATCCGGCGGTGACGACGCGCGAAAACGTGACCAGGTTTAAAGTGCAGTTACAGCGCATCGGTTTTTCTTATGATTGGTCGCGCGAGATCAACACCACCGATCCGCGGTATTTCCGCTGGACGCAGTGGATCTTTCTCCAGCTCTATCATGCGTGGTTCAATCCCGAGACTCAGCGGGTCGAACCGATTAACACTTACATCGGGGACTCACCCGACGAAGTCCGGTTAGCTTACGTCGCCAATGTTCCGGTAAACTGGTGCCCGGAGTTGGGGACGGTGCTCGCAAATGAGGAAGTGATCGACGGCAAAAGCGAAGTCGGTGGATTCCCCGTGGTGCGGCGGCCGATGCGGCAATGGATGCTGCGAATCACGGCGTTGGCGGATCGTCTGCTCGATGAACTCAAAGGCCTCGACTGGCCGCATTCGATCAAGCTCTTGCAGCAGAAATGGATCGGTCGCAGCGAGGGCGCCGAGATTGAGTTTCGTGGCGGGAATCGGGATGAGGTCATCCGCGTTTTCACCACGCGACCGGACACGCTTTATGGCGCGACCTACATCGTGCTCGCGCCGGAACATCCGCTTGTCGACGAGTTCGTTTCTTCCGCGCAACGCCCCGAAGTCGAACAGTATCGTGCACAGGTTGCTTCGAAGTCCGATCTCGAACGGACTGATCTGTCGAAGGAAAAGACGGGCGTCTTCACGGGAGCGCACGTCGTCAATCCAGCGAACGGCGAGAAAATTCCGATTTGGATCGCGGACTACGTTCTCGTTACCTATGGCACAGGCGCGATCATGGCCGTGCCGGCACACGATGAGCGCGATTTGGAATTTGCGCGGAAGTTTGACCTTCCTGTGCGCGAGGTGGTCCAACCGCCGACCGGCAACGCAATCGGATTTGTCGGCGACGGCATCGCGAATAATTCGCCGCTGATCGATGGTCTGCCCAGCGCGGCCGCGCGACATCGGATTATCGCCTGGCTGGAGGAACAGAACCTCGGTCGCCGGAATGTCCGTTATAAGCTCCGCGACTGGCTTTTCTCCCGCCAACGCTACTGGGGCGAACCGTTCCCCATCGTGTGGGAGGACGGCTCTCATCGCGCGCTGGCGGAAAGCGAGTTGCCGCTCGCGCCACCTCTTCTGGATGACTTCAAACCATCCGGAGACGGCGAACCTCCGTTAGCGAAAGCGAAAGATTGGATTCGATATTCGGAACGGGCGCACCGGGAAACAAACACGATGCCGCAATGGGCGGGCTCGTGCTGGTATTATCTTCGATTCTGCGATCCGCGAAACGACGCGCGTTTTGTCGGCGAAGAAGCCGAGCGCTACTGGATGAGCGGCGGGAAACCGGGCGGCGTAGATCTGTATGTCGGCGGAACCGAACACGCCGTGCTGCATTTGCTCTACGCCCGTTTCTGGCACAAAGCGCTCTTCGATCTCGGTTACGTCTCCACCCCGGAGCCGTTTCAGCGCCTGGTCAACCAGGGTCTTATCCTCGGCGAAGACGGACAGAAGATGTCGAAGTCGCGCGGGAATGTCGTCAATCCCGACGAAGTGATCGATCAATACGGCGCCGACGCGTTGCGCTGTTACGAAATGTTCATGGGGCCGCTCGAGCAAATGAAACCGTGGAGCATGCGCGGGGTCGAGGGAGTCGCGCGTTTCCTCGCGCGGGTCTGGCGTTTGGTCATGGAAGAGAATCAGGCTGGCGCCTGGCAATTATCGGCGCGAGTGCAGGATGTCGCGCTCGAGGTCGCGCAGGAAAAAGTGCTGCACGCCACAATCAAAAAAGTGACCGAAGACATCGAGTCGCTGTCGTTCAACACCGCGATTTCGCAGATGATGATTTTCGTGAACGCCTTTACCAACGCGCCCGCTGTTCCGCGAATCGCGTTGCAGACCTTCCTCATTCTTCTCAATCCTTTTGCGCCGCATTTGAGCTCGGAACTTTTGGAGGAAATCGGCACCGGGCCGGGCGAAATCACCGCGCAGGCGTGGCCGCCCTTCGACGAGTCGAAACTCGTCGAGCGGGAAGTGGAAATCGTGGTTCAGGTGAACGGGAAAGTGCGTGACAAGATTCGCGTTAGCCTGACCGCGAGTGAAGACGAGGTCCGCGCGTTGGTCCTCGCGCTGCCGCGCGTTCAGGAATTGCTCGCCGGAAAAACCGTTCGCAAGGTCGTGGTTGTGCCAAAAAAACTCGTCAACCTCGTCGTTTCGTGATGGGCTGGCCGGATGTGGAAGGAATTCAAAGAGTTTGCGGTGAAAGGCAACGCGCTCGACCTCGCGGTCGGCGTGATCATCGGAGCGGCGTTTGGCGGCGTGGTGACTTCCCTGGTGAAGGATATCATGATGCCGCCCCTGGGTTTGGCGACAGGTGGATTGGATTTTTCCAATATGTTTATGATGTTGAAGCAGGCGCCGAATGGAGCGGTCTTTGCCACGCCGGCGGATGCGGTGAAAGCGGGAGCGATCACTTGGAATTACGGGAATTTTCTCACCTTGTTGATAAATTTCCTCGTCGTCGCGCTCGTTATTTTTATGGTGGTGAAAGCGGTCAACCGGATGAAACGCCCGAAAACGGCGGAATCGGTTTCGAAAGACTGCCCGGCGTGCGCGATGACCATCCCGATCAAGGCGACCCGTTGCCCGCATTGCACGAGCGAACTCGGCGGGAGTGCGGCCGTCAGGACCTAGGCGGCAGTCTCACGCGAAGCTAAGGCGAGAATCCGGCGCGGGGTGCATAGCCATATCTGCGCCGATTCCTGCGCTTCCCACACTGTCCCGGCCGACCACGGCGAGAACGCCGGGAGAATCCAGCAACGATGTTTCTGGACGAATGCCGGAAATTTTAAATGCAAACCGGCGCCATCGCGCAGCATCGCTGCGGGATGAAAATGACCGATAATCTTCGTGAGATTCGTCGTTCCCGGCGCGCAATGGCCGTGATGAAACTCGAAGTCGCGCGTGGCAAACGTCTCGA
>JBBSEO010000191.1:0-4991 GCA_038239645.1 Chthoniobacterales bacterium
AAACATTATCGGACCAACACCGAAGTTCCCTACACTTACATCAAGGACATCGATTTCGGGACGATGGCGAAATTTTCCGAGCACGACGTCGGGCTGCCGGGAGTGGATATCGCGATCAAACCCGTTCGGTCCTATGTCTACGGCGCGTTGGCGGCGCACATTCTCGGTTACGTCGGCGCGCCGGACGACACGAACAAGGAAGAGGCGCGCAAATATACTTTCTACCAGGGCGATGTGGAGGGGAAATCGAACATCGAGAAGATTGCGGATGAATGGTTGCGCGGCCAGCCCGGGGTGCGTCATCTCCGGCGAAATGCGAAAGGGGTCATCGACGGCGTCATCAAGGAAGACGCGCCGCAGCAGGGCGCTAACGTCTATTTGACGCTCGATGCGCGGATTCAATCGATCGCGGAAGAAGCGTTGCGTTCGGCCGGGCGCGCCTCGGCGGTGGTGATCGATCCGAACAACGGAAACGTCCTGGCGATGGCTTCGGTGCCCTCATTCGATCCGAACACGTTTGTGCCCAGCATCAAGGCAAAGGACTGGCAGGCACTGCAAAAGGATCAGGCGCGGCCGCTGGTCAATCGCTCGATCAGCGCGTTCCCGCCGGGATCGACCTTCAAAATCATTACCGCGCTTGCTGGATTGCGCCGGAAAATCGGCAACAGCCACTGGAATTGCAGTGGGGGCGTCAGTTATGGCGACCATTATTTCCATTGCTGGATCGCGGAGAAAGGCGGCGCCCACGGCACGCTCGGCCTGGCCGATGCGCTGAAGGTTTCCTGCGACTCCTTCTTTTACCAATACGGGAACGCCGCCGGGATCGAAGCCATCGACAAGACCGGAAACGCGATGGGCATCGGGAAAGAAACAGGTATTCATCTTTCGGGCGAGCAACCCGGAATCATGCCCGGGCCGGAATGGATGGCGGTGCGTTTTCCGCGCGAGCGTTGGTCGCAAGCCTACACGGCGAATGTTTCGATTGGTCAGGGCTACGTCCTGACGACACCGCTCCAGATGGCGATGGCCTACGCCACCGTCGCGAATGGCGGCGTTTCGTATTTTCCGCGCCTGATCGACCGCGTTTTGAAGCAGGATGGCACGCCGCTCTTGAACGACCGAGGGCAACCGGTGGTTTCACCGCAGCCAATCGTCGACTCGGATTTGCGGAAGGATTTTACGCCGGAGCAAATTGAAATGGTGCGACGCGGTTTGTGGAAAGTCGTGAACGAAGATGGCGGGACCGGACGCCGCGCGCGGATTCCGGGCGTGTCGATCGCGGGCAAGACTGGAACGGCACAAGCCTTCACCAACGGCCAGAAAGATAACAACGCCTGGTTCTGCTCTTTCGCTCCCTACGATAATCCGAAGTATGTCATCGCCGTGATGGTGCAGGGCGCATCTGGGCATGGCGGCGAAGTCGCCGCTCCCATTGCCACGCGCATTTTGCAGCGCACGCTCGCGATGGACGCGGGGACGTTTGAGCCGCAGGTCGCCTGGCTCGCGCCCGCCCACCATTCCAATCCGTTTGCACAAATCAAGGAGATCAGTTTCAAGGACGAACAGCCCAGCGTTGACGCGACCGACGAAGAAAATGGCGGCGACGACGCCCCGAACGCCGATGCGCAAATGGCGGCTCAGGGCGATAATCCCGACGTGGAATCGGAGCCCGATCAGCGCGGTCAAGTTTCCAATCGCAAGGCCCTGCGCGCGGTGCCGGTAGCAGCTCAGCCGCCGCCCGCCTCACCGCGCCGTGGATTTTTCTCGCGACTTTTCGGCGGTGGTCGCCAGCAACAACCGCAACCAACCCCACCACCGCGCGCTCAACGCTCCCGCCCATGAGCGCGCCCCTCAATTCAATTTTGCCGTTTTCCCTCCGGATAAACGGCGCACCCCTGTTTTTTTATGATCGAGAAAGTTCGAAAAATTTTAGGTATCAAACGCAAGACCGGCAACAAGCTGGTCGTGAGCGTGGAGAAGCTCGAGCGACGCGTAGCGTTGCTCGAGAATGGCAGGCTCGAAGAGTATAGCGTCGAGCGGAACAGCTCCCGCAACATCGTCGGCTCGGTCTACAAAGGCCGGGTCAAGAACATCGAGATGGGTCTCAAGGCGATGTTCGTCGACATCGGTTTCGAGAAAAATGCCTTCCTCCATTTTTGGGATGCAATTCCGGCCGCGCTCGATAGCGGGATCGAAGAGATCGACCGTCCCAAAGGAAAGCGGCAGCAAAAGAAACGAATTACGGCGAAGGATATTCCGAGCATCTATCCCGTCGGCTCGGAGGTAATCGTGCAGGTGACAAAGGGCCCGATCGGCTCGAAGGGGCCGCGGGTGACAACGAACCTGAGCTTCGCCGGTCGATATCTGGTGCTCATGCCGTTCAGCGAACGCAGCGGTATTTCGCGCAAAATTGAGGATCCGAAAGAACGCGAACGCTTGCGCAAGATTTTGCGCGAGCTGGAAATTCCGGACGGGGTCGGCGTCATTATTCGCACCGTGGGCGAAGGCCAGCGCGCGCGTTATTTTGTGCGCGATTTGCGTTTCCTCATCGAGCAATGGGCGAAAGTCGAACAAATGATCGCGAGCAAGCCCGCGCCGTATCGCGTCTTCGAGGAGCCGGACTTGATTGAACGGACGGTGCGCGACTTCCTCACGGACGAGATCGACGAGGTGGTTTGCGACGATAAGGAGGCGCTCGCGAGGATGAGCGATTTGATCGGCGATATTTCGCGCCGCTCCCGCAATCGCCTCCACTATTACGACGGCGCGACACCACTTTTCGAAACGCTTGGTGTGCAGAAGCAGGTCGATGACGCGTTCCATCGCCAGGTCTGGCTGAAATGCGGCGGCTACATTGTCATCGACGAAACCGAGGCGCTCGTTGCGATCGACGTCAATACGGGGCGAAACAAAGGCGGCCGCGACGTCGAGAAAACAATCTTGCAAACGAACATCGAGGCGGCGGACGAAATTTCGCGCCAGCTCCGCCTGCGCAACGTCGGCGGTCTCATCATCAGCGATTTCATTGACATGAAGAGCCGCAAGGATCAGCAGACCGTTTACAGCCTGATGAAGGAGCACCTGAAGCGCGACAAGGCGAAAACGCATGTGCTGCCGATTTCACAACTCGGCCTGATGGAAATGACGCGGCAGCGGGCGCAGGAAAGTTTGAGCGACTCAATTTACGAAAGTTGTCCCTATTGCCAGGGCCGGGGCCTGGTGAAGACGAGCATGACGACGAGTGTGGAACTGCATCGCACCTTGAACACGGTGATGCGCAAACACCAGGATTCAGTTCACGAATTCCGCGTCATCCTTAATCCCGACGTGTTGAAGCGCTTAAAGGAAGAGGACGAGGAGCTTTTGATCGAGCTGGAACGACGATACGCCGGCCGGCTATTATTCCGTGGTGACACAACGTTTCATCACGAGAAGTTCGTCATCACTGACGCGACGAGTGGGGCTGAGCTCAAGCATTAGGCAAAGCCTTACTGCCTGCCCCTTGTGGCATTGGGGGTGCTAACCTTTCATCTTCTGTTGACAAGACGGTGACATTGTTTTTAATGTCGCCGCGTAGAACCTTAACCTTAGAAGAAACATGAAAAAATTTGGGATCACAACTTGCGCTTTGGCCGCGCTGACCAGCGTAGCTTTCGGTGGAACCGCAATGGTGTCAGGGAAAGAGATGAAGCAAACTGCCATCGAAGCGCCCTGCCCGGAGTGGTATCGTAATCAGGAATTCAACATCAGCATCTGGGGCACGTATGCATTCACCGGTGAGAACTGGGAGAATGATCGTTACCTCGGGGTCGATCATGCCTTCGGTGGCGGTATTGACGCGAAGTTTTTCTTCGCCCGCTATTTTGGTATCGGCTTGGAAGGCTACGGTGTTTCGCTCAACGAAAACCGCGGCACTTTCTTCAACGTTAACGGTAATCGGAACGGAAGCGGTGCAGCTGGGGCGGCCCTCGGCACCTTTACCTTTCGGTATCCAATTCCTTGCACCCGTTTTGCCCCGTACGTCTTTGGTGGCGGCGGCGCGATTTTCGGCGGTGGCGGGCGTGAAATCCTCGTCTTTAACAACAACAAGGAAACCGTTAGTGCGGTTAACCAAGGCAGCGAAACGAGAGCGATCGGCCAGTTCGGCGGTGGCTTCGAAATTCGTCTGACCCCGCACATCGGGTTGATGAACGACTTCAGCTGGAACGTGGTGGACGGTCCGAGCAATAACTTCGGCATGGTCCGCAGCGGTCTGACCTTCGCCTTCTAAGAAGCGAAATTTTCCACAGCGGCGGCATCTCGCGATACGGGATGCCGCCGTTTTGCTTTTAGCGGAGGGGTTGCGCTCGCGCGCGGGCGCATGAAATTGCCGGGTGTCGTTTGCGCCTTTGCTCGATGAATTGATTCTCGGTCAGAATGCTGACCTGCGAGCGTTCGCGGCCTTGCTCGAACCGAAAGACGATCGCATCCTCGATCAGATGGCCGCTCGGTCACGGGCGCTGACGCGGCAACATTTCGGCCGGACGATGCGGATGTTTGCGCCGCTCTATCTCTCAAACGAATGCATTAACAGTTGCCGCTACTGCGGATTCTCGCGGGATAATCCAATATTGCGCGTCACCTTGAGTGTGGAAGAAGTCATGCGCGAAGCTCGGCATCTGGCACGGGAGGGATTTCGCCAGCTTCTTCTGGTCGCGGGCGAGCACCCAAAATTCATCAGCACGAACTATCTCGCCGATTGCGTCCGCACGTTGCGGGACGATTTCTCCTCTATTGCGCTCGAAGTCGGACCATTGGCGACGGAGGAATACGAGTCGATCGTCGCGGCCGGCGCGGAAGGCTTGGTCGTCTATCAGGAGACCTACAATGAAGCGATCTATGACGAACTGCATGTCGCGGGCCCGAAGCGCGATTTCAAGTGGCGACTCGACACGCCCGAGCGGGCTTACGCGGCAGGTTTTCGACGGCTCGGAATCGGCGCGCTTTTCGGT
>JBBSEO010000192.1:0-4935 GCA_038239645.1 Chthoniobacterales bacterium
ACGACGCTGGCGCCGGAGGTGGATTTTTTCAGCGTGGGCACAAACGACCTGATTCAGTACAGCGTTGCCGTCGACCGGACGAACGAGCGCATCGCGCATCTCTACGAGCCGGCGCATCCCGCCGTGGTTCGCCTGATTGGCATGACGGCCGAGTCCGCGCGCGCCGGCAACATTTGGTGGGGCGTTTGCGGCGAGATGGCCGGCGATATCGAACTCACGCCGCTCTTGCTTGGCCTCGGCGTGCAGGAATTGAGCGTCAGCGCCAGCCTCGTGCCGCGCGTGAAGTCGGCCATCCGCGCACTCTCGCTCGAGGAATGCCGCGATCTGGTCCGTGACGCGATGGAAGATTCGACCCCGGCCCAAATTCTCGGGCGCTGCCGCGAACTGACGCGCGCGCGCTACGCTAATCTTCTGGAATAACCTATTCTTCCGCCTCGGGATCAATCTCCGGCTTGATGCCTTCTTCTTCCATTTTGCGGAGGACGTCGCTCATGTCGTCCACTTCTTCCCAGACCTCGTAACTCACATAAATCGGCGCCTTTTGTAAAATCGCCATCGCGAGGCAATCGCTGGGCCGCGCGTCGAGCTCGATGATTTTCTTCTGCTGCAATTCGTTCTCGGCCGCGATGATCATGCGCGCGTAATAGGTCGCGTTCTTCAGATCGTTAATGATGACCCGCTCGACGTGCGCGCCGACTGCGGTCATGAGATGTCCCATCAAATCGTGGGTCAGCGGCCGCTCTTTCGCGAGATCACGCATGAACATTGTAATCGCGCTGCCGACCGTCTGGTCGACGTAAATAATGAATACCTTGTCGGGATTCCCTACGAACACCGCGCAGCCGCCGCTGGTGGGCAAAACCGCGCGCACGTTCACCTCGATAACCGTTTTATTCACCGGAATGAACGTACCGTTTCATCTGCGGAAGACAAGCTGGCGCCCGCTCCCGGCGGCGAAATTGTCGAAAAGACGCAGCTTCTCCTTGCATGTTGGTCGCGCTGCACAATCATCCGCCTTGACTCTGCCATGACGAAAAACGGGTGGGACATCGAAGCCGCAAACACGACCTACAATGTCGAAGGTTGGGGCAGCGGTTACTTCGCGATCAACCTCTGTGGAAACGTCGTCGCCCGGCCTCTGCAAAAGGAGGGCGGCGAGATCGATATTCTCGAGGTCGTGAAAGAGGCGCGGTCGCGTGGTCTTGGCTTCCCGCTCGTCATTCGGTTTCAGGATTTGCTGCGCCATCGCGTCGAATCGGTCAATCGCGCTTTCGGCCACGCCATCTCCGAGTTTGGCTACCAGAATCACTTTCGCGGCGTTTTCCCGATCAAGGTCAACCAACTGCGCGAGGTGATCGAAGAAATCGTGGAAGCGGGCGAAGCGTTCCATTTCGGCCTCGAAGCGGGGAGCAAACCGGAACTCGTCGCCGCGCTCGCCATGCACAAGGATCCGGAGAGCTTGATCATTTGTAACGGCTACAAGGATTCGGCCTTTATTCGGATCGCGCTCATGGGACGGCGGTTGGGCAAGTCAGTCGTCCTTGTCGTCGAGAAGCTGGAGGAACTGGAACAAACCATTCGTGTTTCCAAGGAAGTCGGAGTGGAACCGCACATCGGCATTCGCGTCCGCCTGAATAGCAAGGGCGCGGGCAAATGGACCACGAGCGGCGGCGAAAACGCGAAGTTCGGATTGGATACTGTGAGTTTGGTCGCGGCGAGCGAGATCTTGAAAGCGGAGGGAATGGCCCATTGCCTCAAGCTCATTCACTTTCACGTTGGATCGCAGGTCCCGGACATTTCCACGATCAAGCGCGCGGTTCGCGAGGCGGCGCGCTATTACGCCAAGATTTTCAAACTCGGTCATGAGCTGGGTTACCTCGATGTCGGTGGAGGACTCGGCGTCGACTACGATGGTTCGCGCTCAACTTTCGATAGTTCCACGAACTACTCGCTTCAGGAATACGCTAACGACGTGGTCTGGAACATCATGGAAGTGTGCGACTCCGAAGGCGTGCCGCATCCTGCGATCGTGAATGAAGGTGGTCGCGCCATTGTCGCGCATCATTCCGTCTTGGTAGTCGAAGCTTTCAGCTCGATCGAGAAAGTCGTTCAGACGAAGGGAAAAATCGAGGCCACCGAAAACGATCACAAGCTGGTCGGCGATATCCTGGAAGTGAAGCAACGACTAAAGCGCGGCAATCGCCTGGAATGCCTGCACGATATCCAGGAGATCAAGGAACAGTCTCAGCAGACTTTTGACCTTGGCCTGCTTGATCTGGAATCAAAGGCCAAAATTGATCGCTCCTACTGGCAACTGGCCCAGCAGATCGTCGCGATGCATCGCGGCCTGCGGTTCATCCCCGACGAGGTGCGTGAGATTGAGACCGCGCTCGGCGACCAGTACATTTGTAACTTCTCCGTCTTCCAGTCTCTGCTCGATCATTGGGCCCTGGGTCAGCTCTTTCCCATCATGCCGATTCATCGTTTGACCGAGGCGCCGGAAAGAAACGGCACCATTGTCGATATTACCTGCGATTCGGACGGCAAGGTTTCGAAGTTCATCGATCTCCAGGATGTGCGCGATACCTTGCCCCTGCACCGCATCATTCCCGGTGAGCTCTACTATCTTGGTGTGTTCATGGTCGGCGCCTATCAGGATATCATGGGGGATCTTCACAATCTCTTTGGGCGCGTCACCGAAGTTCACATCTTCCTCGATCCCGACGAAGAATCAGGATGGTACATTGAAGAGGTCATTGAAGGCAGCACCGTCGGCGAAGTTCTTGCCATGACCCAATGGGACAACGTTGAACTGCTGCGCCTGCTCAAAGTTCAGATTGATGCCGCGATTAAAAGCGACCGCCTGAAACCGAGTGAAGCAATGAAGTTGCTTTCCGACTACGAGCGCGGACTACAAGATTACACCTATCTCAACCTTACCGGTGCGGTAAATCAGAGGCCGGCGAGAGGCTGAGCCAGAAGATAGATCGCAGCTAACGCCAGCAGGAAATAGCCGACCAGCGTGGCTGCTCCCGGATAGTCTTTCGCCATACGCTGCCCGAAGAAGAGCGCGATGAGCGCGATCGCCGAAACAATCGCGCCATAGTAGGCGATCAAGGTTGTTTTCTTCACCAGGATAATAACGATTCCCACCGTGCTGAGGGTTCCGGCGCTGACTTCGAGGATGATGAGCAAGGTCAGGAGAAGGGGAGCCATTCCGGCAAGGATGCTCTTGGAGAAATGACTATGGAGCCAATCGAGGTTGGCGCGGAAGGCCCAGATTTTGTCGAGACCCGATTGCAGGAAGAGAATCGCCAGGAAAACTGAAGCCAGTAATTGCAGGGCGGTCAGCGAGTGAGTCGGAGAAAAGAAAGCGTGCATGAGCGCAGCTTATTCATTCCTGCCGGAAGTGTAAACGCAAAGCGGTTGTATCATGGCGAACTCCCGGCAAATTGCGGGATGGATCTCTCGGTGAAAGAGGCGCTAACGCGCGCGGAGCCGCTCGGAAGTGCGGTCGTGCGCGGCTGGGTCCGCACGAAACGCGACGCGAAAGGGTTTTCCTTTATCGAACTGAACGATGGCTCGGCCCTGCGGAATTTGCAGGTGATTGCGCGCGAGGATCTAACGAACTACGCCGAGGTGCAGCGTTTAAGCACGGGCGCCTCGCTCATGGTCGAAGGCGAACTGATCGCGTCGCAGGGCAAGGGTCAGAAGTGGGAACTGGTCGCGCGCGAGCTGACCGTCGTAGGATGGGCCGATGAAAGCTATCCGTTGCAAAAGAAAGGGCACACTCCCGAGTTCCTGCGCGAAATCGCCCACCTTCGTCCGCGCTCAAACCTTTTCGGTTCAGTCTTTCGCGTGCGCAGCCGGTTGGCGTTCGCCATCCATCAATTCTTTCAGGATCGCGGCTTCTTCTATCTCAACGCGCCCATCATTACCGGCAGCGATTGCGAAGGGGCGGGCGAGCTCTTTCGGGTGACGACGATCAACCCGGCGCGACCGCCGAAGACGGCCGGTGGCGAGATCGACTACGCCCAGGATTTCTTTGGGCGCTCGACTTATCTTACCGTCAGCGGCCAACTGGAAGCGGAAGCTTTCGCCTGCGCCCTCTCCAAGGTTTACACTTTCGGCCCGACCTTCCGCGCCGAGAACTCGAATACCTCGCGGCATGCGAACGAGTTTTGGATGATTGAGCCGGAGATGGCGTTTTGCGATCTGGAGGGAGATATGAATCTCGCGGAAGAGTTGGTGAAGTATTTGGTCAGCGATATTCGCGCTCATTGTCCGGACGAACTCGAGCTCTTCGGAAAATTTGTCGATAAGGAACTGGCGGAGCGTTTGGAGTTCGTGGTCTCACGCCCTTTCCAGCGTGTCAGCTACACCGAGGCGATTGCGTTACTGAAAGGTAGCGGCCAGAAGTTCGAATTTCCGGTCGACTACGGTCTTAATCTCCAGTCTGAGCATGAACGTTGGCTAACGGAAAGGCACTTCAAGTGTCCAGTCACGGTCTTCAACTATCCGAAGGAGATCAAACCGTTTTATATGCGGTTAAACGACGATAACAAGACAGTGACGGCGATGGACCTGCTCGTCCCGGGTATTGGAGAGATCGTCGGTGGCAGTCAGCGCGAAGAACGACTCGATATCCTGGAGGGAAATCTCAAGCAACATCAGATGAGCCTTTCGGACTATAAATGGTATCTCGATTTGCGTCGTTACGGCACCGTTCCGCACGCCGGGTTCGGACTTGGTTTCGAACGCATGCTGATGTTTGTCACCGGCGTGCTCAATATCCGCGACGTCATCCCGTTTGCGCGCACCCCGGGCAGCGCTGAATTTTAATTTTTCGGTCCGACTGGTAACAGACTTGCCACACTCGCCGGGAGGGCGGACTCTCTTTGACGGTTAGGCAACCGCTGGTCGATGGCTACCGAG
>JBBSEO010000193.1:0-4898 GCA_038239645.1 Chthoniobacterales bacterium
CAGATCCTGACCAGTCGAAAGAACCGGCGCGGCGGCGCCGATTGCGCTCACCGGCGCCATATAAAGATGCTTCGTGGCTAAGGCGATCAGCGCGCCGGCGGAACCGGCGTTGGTGTTGATGAAGGTGTAGGTCGGAATGGTGGCGGAGTTGAGCGCGGTCGTCATTTCTGCGGCGGCGTCGAGGCGGCCACCATAGGTATCCATGTCGAGAATGATCGCAGCAGCGTGATTGCTCTCGGCCGTTTTCAATCCGCGGCGCAGAAACAAATGGAGCGGCTTGCTCACTTCGCCATGCAGCGGAATAACGACGACATCACCGGCGCGCACGATTTCGCGGGCGTGCGCGTTAATCGCGAACCACAGGAAGGCCGGAGCGGCGAAACCGATTGCGCGAAACGTTTGGAAGCGGTGGCGCACGAGCTTAGTTTCCCATCAACCGCTCTGCGGCACGAGCAAAAAGAATGGCCATCCCTCCCGCAACAATCGAAGAAGTCTCCGCTGCGAATGATATCGTCGATGTCATCGGCAGTTACTTCCCGCTGAAGCGCGCCGGGACAAATTTCAAGGCGCTCTGTCCCTTTCATCAGGAGAAGACGCCGTCGTTTACCGTCAGTCCGCAACGGCAGAGTTTTCACTGCTTTGGCTGCGGCGTGGGCGGCAGCGTTTTTCGTTTCGTGATGGATTACGAGCACGTCGATTTCCCGGCGGCGGTGCAAAAACTGGCGGCGCGTGCGGGCATTCGGATCGTCGAAGAACGGCAAAGCGTCGATGAAGATCGGCAACACGAAGCGCGCCGGGCCTTACTCGCCTTGCACGCCGAAGCGACGGAGTGGTTCCACCAGAATCTGATGAAGCGTGACCTCGGGGCGCCGGCGCGCGCCTACTTGAAAGCGCGCGGGATCACGAACGAAGTGGCGCGAAACTGGAAACTTGGTTTTGCGCCGGACGGCTGGACGACGTTTTCGGATTGGGCGGCGGGCGAAGGCTATCGCCCGGCACAATTAATCGCGAGCGGGCTGGTCAAAGTACGCGACGAGACAAAACCGAGCGGTGAATTCTACGATCGCTTCCGTGGCCGGCTGATGTTTCCCATCAACAACGACATTGGCGAAGTCATCGCCTTTTCCGGACGCGTGCTCGAGCCGGAAGCGACCGCGGCGAAGTATTTGAATTCGCCGGAGACGCCACTCTTTCGCAAGGGTCAGGTGCTTTTCGGTCTGCACAAAACCAAGCGGGCGTTGATCGATGCGGAGAGCGCGGTGATTTGCGAAGGGCAATTGGACTTGATCACGTTATTCGAGGCGGGAATCGCGAACGTGGTCGCCCCGCAGGGAACGGCGTTTACCGAAACGCAGGCGCGGGTGCTGAAGCGTTACGTCCGCGAGGTGATTTTGTGTTTCGACGCCGATACCGCCGGGCAAAAGGCGGCGGAGCGTTCGCTGGAAGCGTTGCTGGAGAACGATCTTGCGGTGCGCGTGATTGAAATGCCAGCCGGGGAGGATCCCGATTCGCTGGTGCGCAAATCCGGCAGCGCTGCTTTCAACGAGTTGGTTAAAAACGCCCGCGAATTTTTCGATTTCTGGCTGGAGAAAAAAACGGGCACGGCGGACCTGAATTCCATGCGGGAGAAAATGAACGTGGCGCGCGAGCTGGCCACGACCGCCGCGCATGTGCGCGAGCCGCTTCTGCGCGGAGAAGTCGTTAATCGCATGGCCGCGCGCCTGGGATTGCCCGCCGCGGAGTTTGAGAAACTCGTGCCGCGTTCGGAGAAGCGTGAGACGGAGCGCCCGGAGGCGCGGGAACCAAAGCAGAACGGAACCCCGCCGTCGCATGATGTCGCGATGCTGTGTCTTCTCGCTTTGCGCGATGATGAGGCGCGGGCTTTTTTGCAACGGCAGGAGTGGGAGGAAGTGGTGCAAAAAATTCCAGATGGCGAACTGCTCCAAAAAATCCTCCGGGCCGATCTGCAGCCGAGCGAGCCGGCGTCGCTCGTTCGCTTTCAAACCTCGCTCGAGGCCGGCGAAGAAGCGACGGTATCAAACTGGATGCTCCAAAAGGTTCCCGGTGACCCCGCGGCCGTGGCGCGGGGCTGGTGGAAAGGTGTGGCCCAACAGGCTTTGCGTCGCGATCTGGAGATCGCTGAGGGTCAGCTGAAACTGCCGAACCTGACCGGGGGCGAGATTATGCAGTTGCAGAAACAAGTCCTTGACCTGCAGAAGCAACTCCACGAATTTCATCGGCTCGCGGCGGACCGCGCTGAGAATTCCTGAGGAGTTTCGGCCGGCGCGGAGGGCCTAGAATCTCAAATTTCCCGGTGCCCAAGAAATCGAAAGGTCATGCTCGCGTGAGTCGTCGCGCGAATTCCAGCGGTGCCAAGCCGACCTCGCGCAAAGCCGTCGCGCAGAACGGGTCGGCAAAGAGGAAAGCGTCTTCGAAGGACGGACCCAAGGCAGCGCGGACGAATCCCGCTCAACCGGTTGTCGCTGAGCCGGGCCGGCGGGCGATAAACACTGACGAACTCCAGGCGCGCCTGCGAGAACTGACGAAGCTGGCGAAAGAACAGGGCTACGTCACTTTTGACGACCTGAACGAGGCGTTGCCCGAAGGGGTGAACGATCCGGACGAGCTCGATGCGATCCTGTCCCAGTTACGCGCGATGGAGATCGACGTCATCGATGCCTCTGAGGTCGATCGTTACAAGGACGGGAAAAAGGAAAGCGAGGAAGAAGAGGAGGAGGAAAAACCGGAAACGAAGTTCGATATTCTCGACGATCCGGTGCGGATGTACCTGAAGCAGATGGGTCAGGTGCCGCTTCTGACCCGTGAGCAGGAAGTCGAAATTTCGAAGAGAATCGAGGAAGCGGAAAGCATGGTGCAGCAGCACATCAACCGTTTTGGCTTCACCGCCAGTGCCCACCTCGATCTCGCGGAAAAATTGAGCGAAGGCCGGGAGCGTTTCGACCGGGTGATTCTCGACAAGAAAATTGAGAGTCGGGAAACCTACATGAAGTTGCTTCCCCAGCTCTGTAAGAAGATCAAGAAAGCGGGCTCGACGGTGACGGAGCAATACAAGGCGATGCGCGACGCAAATCCGCGCACCCTCCTCCCGCGCCGGAAGGCATTTCAGCGCTCGGTTTCCGCTCTGCAAAAGCTTTACCCGAAATTTTATTTCAAACAGAAGATCACGGAAGAGTTCGTTCATCTGGCGGACGAGCATTACGCCCGTTTGATGGCTTTGCGGAGCGAATCGCATCGACGCGGGCGCGCCGCTCACCCGGCCGACGCGAAGGTGCACGAGCTGGAGTTGATGGCCTGGCTGACGGCGGATGAATACGTTGAACAATTCCAGACGCTGAAGCTTTGGTTGCGGAAAGCGCTGCGGGCGAAAACTGAAATGGTGGAGGCAAACCTGCGCCTTGTGATTTCGATTGCCAAGAAATACACCAACCGCGGCCTCTCGTTTCTCGATCTCATCCAGGAAGGCAACATGGGTTTGATGAAGGCGGTGGAGAAATTCGAGTATCGCCGAGGCTACAAATTTTCCACTTACGCGACGTGGTGGATTCGTCAGGCCATTACTCGTTCCATCGCCGACCAAGCGCGCACAATTCGCATCCCGGTCCACATGATCGAGACGATCAACAAGTTGATGCGCGTGCAGAAGCAGCTCGTTCAGGAATACGGGCGCGAGCCGACCCCGGAAGAAGTGGCGGAGGAAATCCTATTGCCGGTCGACCGGGTGCGCGCCGTCCTGAAGATGGCGCAGCAGCCGATTTCCTTGCAGGCGCCGGTGGGCGAAAGCGAAGAAACGAACTTCGGCGATTTTATTGAGGACAAGGGAGCCGAGAATCCGAGCGACATGACGGCGATCGTGCTGTTGAAGGAGAAGATCAAAGATGTTCTGGAGACTCTGACCGAGCGCGAGCGGCAGGTCTTGGAGCAACGATTTGGCCTGGTCGATGGCTACAGCCGGACCTTGGAAGAGGTCGGAAAGCAATTTCGAGTCACTCGCGAACGCATCCGGCAGATCGAGGCCAAAGCGCTCCGCAAAATGCGCCACCCCACCCGGATTCGCCAACTGGAAGGATTTCTGGACGCGGCCGAAGTCTAGGGGAAACTATCGCGACAGAGGAGGGTTAAATCGAAGGATGAACCGCGAAGACGATGAGAAATTGTGGGATTTGCTGAGCCAGGCGAGCACGCCGGCGGCAGCGACGCCGTTCTTTACTCGGAATGTTTTACGTGCAATTCGCGAAAACTCTTCCCGGACATCGGGGTTCGCCGTCGGATGGTATCGGCGCATTCTTTTCCCCGCTGCAATCGGATTCGCCGCGTTGGTTCTGACTTTTGCCGGCCTGCGCTTTATCCCGCGCTCTCACCCCGAAACGTCGACGAATCAAAATGCGGTGCTCGTTGCCGACGACGATAACCAGGATGACGATCTAAACCTTCTGGCCGGGAACGACGACGACAGCGACGATTCGCAACTGCTCTAAACTTTTCGGCGACTGAGCTGCGCGCTCAAAATCAGCGGGGGATGGAACCGGGCTGATTTCCCCAAAATTTAGTGGCGATAATGCCGGTAGGGCCGGTAGTACCGGCGGCCATGCGACCAATAATACGGTCGATAATAGGACACGCCGACGAATGGCCGATAAGCTGGGCAATAACCGTACGGGTAATAACCGCCGGGATAATACCCGTATGAATACGGCGCGTAATAGAACCCCGGCAAACCAACTCCGATTCCGATCGACACTCCCGCCTGTGATTCTGGCGCAGCCGCAAACAAAAGCCCGCTAGCGGCCAGGACCACGAGAATAAATTTTCTCATCACGATTTCCCTCCTTTCATTCATTAAACCCACCACCGCGGCCGAAGTTTCCTCGCGCCCAAAC
>JBBSEO010000194.1:0-4866 GCA_038239645.1 Chthoniobacterales bacterium
AGCCGGTACCACGCACGAATTGGCCGAGGACCTATCCACCATCGGTCGCGCGCCGGAAAATTCCGTCGTCATCAATGACGTTTCCGTTTCTGGCCGCCACGCCCAGATCGAGCGTTCCGGTCAAATTTACAAACTGCGCGACCTAGGCTCGACCAACGGCACCCGGGTCAATGGGGAGAGCGCCCACGAAGTCACCTTGCGGCAAGGCGATCGCCTCCGTTTCGGTGGGGTGGAAGCGCGCTTTGAGTCCGTCGACGTGAAATCGACGCAGCCGCTTCCGACCGCGCAAAAGATCGAGCTGCCAACCGCGGAGGTAAGCTCGCGGCCGACCGACTTCGCCAATGCGTCTCCGTTCAAGTTGCGATCGAGCCAGCGTGATCGCACCCGCACACTTCTTTTCGTGGCCGCCGCGCTCGCTGCCCTGCTCATGCTGGCGGCTCTACTGGTGACGATCACGATGCGCGCACCGACGCCGTAGATTCTCTGGCGTCTCTCCCCGTTCCCGCAACGCGCGCAAACTAAGCGACGCGTGCCGCTTCGCCAGCCGCTTTCCTGTTTCGTCAACGAGCAATGGCAGGTGCCGGAAATTCGGCGCGGCCAAGTGCAACGCCCGATAAAGTAGAAGCTGGCGAAAAGTCGAAATCAGCAAATCCTCGCCGCGCACTACTTCGGTGATCTTCATCGCCGCATCGTCCACCGTGACTGCCAGTTGATACGAAGGGACGTCGTCGCGCCGCCAGAGAACGAAATCGCCAAAGTCTCGCCCCGCGACGGCGCGCCGCTCACCCAGGCCCTGATCGACGAATGAAATCTCTTCGCCGTCGGGAACACGAAAACGCCAGGTCACCTCGCCGCCTTCTTCCCGTCGTGAACGGCAAGTCCCGGGATAGATCGGTTCCTCATTTTCATCGTGCGGCGCCGCCGCGGCATGGAGCACGTCTTTGCGCGAACAGACGCACGGATACACGAATCCATCCGCGCGCAGGCGATCGAACACGGCGCGATAAATCTCGATACGCTCGCTCTGCCAGGATGGTCCCTCATCCCAGCGCAACCCAAACCAGCGCAGATCTTCCACGATGGCGTCGCCAAATTCGGTCTGGCAGCGGGCGCGATCGAGATCTTCGATTCGCAGGATCAGTTTCCCGCTCGCGGCACGCGCTCGTTCCTGCGCGGCCCAGAAAGTCATGGCGTGCCCGAGATGGAGGTAGCCCGTCGGCGAAGGCGCGAGCCGGCCGCGATATCCACTTTCGGAATTCTGATTTGTGTTTCCCAATTTCAGTATAGCGTCGCCGCTTCGGATTCTTCTGGCGAACGCCGCGCATGCCAAACAAACGCCTTCTTCTTTTCGACATCGACGGCACCCTTATCAGCACCGGCGGCGCGGGAATCGTCGCCCTCCAGCGCCATGTCCGCGACCGCTTCGGACGCGATGACGACCTGAGCGACATCGAGATCGCGGGCAAGACGGACATGAGCATCATGCGCGATATTCTCACGAAATATGGTGAGCCCGTGACGCCGGAAAATATCCGCGCCTTTGTCGATTCCTACCTGGTGTTGTTGCCGGAAGAATTGCCCCGGACACCCGGTCGCGTCCTGCCCGGAATCAAGGAGTTGCTCGATTATTTGCGAAAGCAACCCCACATCGTGCTGGCCTTGCTCACCGGGAACCTCGAGCGCGCCGCGCAAATGAAACTCGCGCACTTCGGACTCTGGGACTACTTCGAGTTCGGCGCCTACGCCGACGATCATCACGATCGGAACGAGCTGGGCGCCTTTGCCCGCGAGCGAGCCCGCGCCCGCCACGACCACGACTTCGACGGCGCTCAAATCGACGTCATCGGCGACACCCGCCACGACATCGCCTGCGGACGGGCGATCGGCGCGCGTACGATCGCGGTCGCGACCGGGAACTCGTCCCGCGCCTTGCTCCAATCGTGCCGGCCCGATTTTTTCTTCCCCGATCTGGCAAATTTCGCTGATGTTATTCGAAGACTGGAATGGTAAGTTCGTCCGAACTAGAGTGCACACCTCGATGAACGAAGATAAAAACGACGCCACCATCGTGCCGCTGGAAGGCGAGATCGATCTGCATGTTTCGCCGCGCACGGCGGCGACAATGCAAAACGCGATGCAGGACAAACCGGCCCGGCTCGTCATCGACCTGAGCAAAGTCACCTACATTGACAGCTCGGGTCTGGCGGTGCTCATCGAATCGATGCAATCGGTGGAGAAATACGGCGGCCGCTTCGCCCTGGCCGCGTTGCAGCCGCAGGTGACGCCGATCTTCGAGATCGCGCGGCTCGATCAGGTATTCAAGATTTTCCCGGACGTCGATTCCGCGGTCGCGTCCGCCTGAATCAACAAAGCGAGCGTCTGCTCGAGGTTGCGCGAGAGATCGAATTGCGTCGCCCGCTCCAGGATCGGAAAACGGGCCTCGCGCCGTTGTTCTGCGCCAGACCAATAACGCAGCGCTTCGGCCAGCGCGACGACATCGTCCGGCCGGTCGACGACAGAGCCATGCACTTTCTCCTCGATGATTTCGCTCACCCCATTGCTGCGGGTGGTGATGACGGGCAAGCCCGCGGCCAGCGCTTCGAGGCAGGCATTCGAGAAAGGATCGTAGAGCGTGGGCAAAATAAAGAGATCGCTCGCGGCCAGGTGCATTTTCATGTCGGTCGCTTCGCCGAGAAAGCGCGCATGACTCGACCGGTAGCGCCGTGGCGAACCTCGACCAGCCACGAGCAAAACCAGGCGCGGATCGTTCACTTCTTCGAGAGCGCGCAGCGCGAACCGCAATCCTTTTCGTTCCCAGCCCGTGCCGGCGAAGAGCACGACGATCTGTTCCGGCGCGAGATGAAGTTGATTCCGCGCGGCAGCGTATTTCATCGGTGCCGGTCCGAATTCGGAAACGCGCACGCCATTGTAGATGACCTCGATCGCCTGCGCGGGATAGCGGTATTCCCGCACGATTTCATCGCGGACCATGGATGAGTTGGCGATGACGCGGTCCGCCCCGCGCTCACCGAGAAGCGCCTGTTCGAGCCGCAGGATTTCGCGGTGCTTGCGATTCAAACCGCGCGCGACATTCTGCAACACGGAAGCGTGCGCGGCGCGCCGTGCAATCCATGAACGATGGACGCCGTCACCCGCGCGAAAAAAATCACACCGCCAGATTCGCTCGAGGCTAAAGAGCACGTCGCAATGTTTCGACGGCGTGAGCGCCTCCAGTTCATCCGCGAAAGCGAGCGGAGTAGTCGCGGCGAGGCGAATCGTTCGTCCGGACCAATTTTCCCATTCCGCATCGCTGAAAAGCGTGGTCTCATGGCCACGGGCACGGAGACCCTGGCTGAGACGGGAGAGGTAAGCCTCCGCGCCGCCGCTGCGGGAAAAACCGCGCCGGACGAATCCAATGTTGAACTTCGCGCGCACCATCCCGATCTTTACTTGCCGACCCGCCGCACAATAATTTCTCGCATGCCGGGGAAGACATTACACGCCGACACCTTCCACGGCACCGCCGAATCGAGGCGGCTTCCCACCAGTCTGCTCTATTCCATCTCCGCGCGCATCGGCGGCCATGGGCTCGACACCGACGCCTTCGAAACCTTGCGCGCTTCTTTTCGTGGCGGATTTTTGGGCAAGGCCATCGCCTACGGCAGTCGTCAAAAGGAAATCCCACGCTCGCTCATCAAGTCGCTGCGGATGCATCCGGTGCGACTGCTCTCTTCACTCGATCGCCCGTACTATTACGGCGCCAAGAAAAAATATCTCGATCGCGTGGCCGCGCGTGAGTTGCGCACGGGCCGTTACGACATGTTCCACAGTTGGTCGGGCGATTGTCTGCAAACCCTGCGCGTCGCGCATCAACGTCACATTCCATCGCTGCTCGAAATTCCAACCTGGCATCGCGATTTCGCGGAGAAAATCGCACCACGTCCCTCTCCCCGCGCTCGTCGGGCGATCGGACGTTGGAAAGATGGCCTGGTCCTTCGCCGCGAAAGTGTCGTGGCCGAATACGATCTCGCCACCCTCCTCCTCGTCCTGTCCGAAAAAGCCGCGGAGACATTTCGCGCTGCAGGCTTTGCCGAGGAACGAATGTTTTATCTCCCGCGCGGCGTCGATGTGGAGAAATTTCGATCCGGCACGCGCCCGCCGATTTTCCGTGCCATTTTTTCCGGGGCACTGATCGAGCGCAAAGGAATCCATCATCTCCTCGAGGCCTGGCACCGCTTGAATTTGCCCGAGGCGGAACTCTGGCTGGTCGGTTCGATTCACAACGAAGCCCGCCCGTTCCTAAAGAAATTCTGGCGAGATAATATTCGTCTCGTCGGCTTCGTCCCGGACGTCGAAAATTATCTGCCGCAGGCTTCGGCTCATATTTTTCCCTCTCAGCTCGAGGGCAACGCCAAGGTCACGTGCGAAGCGGCCGCATGCGGTCTGGCGCAAATCACCACGCGCGAAGCCGGCGACATCGTCCGCGACGGAATCGAAGGCTTGATCGTTCCTCCTGCCGAGGTCGACGCACTCGCGGCCGCGATTGAACACCTCTACCGCCATCCCGAAATCGTAGCGCGCATGGGCAACGCGGCGCGCAAACGCGTCGTCGAAAATTTCACCTGGGACCACTACCGCGCCCGTCTGCTGGAAGCCTACGAAAAAGCGCTGACGCTGCGCTAGCGGCGGCCGATGACCGCCGACAACATCCTCCTGCTGCAACTTCGCCGCCTCGGCGATCTCGTCCTCACCACGCCAGCGATCGAGGCTTTACGCCAGACTCTTCCGACAGCAAAAATCTCGCTCGCGGTCGCGCCAAGTTCCGCGCCCCTCATGCCGGCGATTGGCGGCTTAACGCACCAGATC
>JBBSEO010000195.1:0-4802 GCA_038239645.1 Chthoniobacterales bacterium
CCCAATGGTCATCCTCGGTCTCAACGCCTATCACGGTGATTCCGCCGCTTGCATCTTCGTCGATGGCAAACTGATTGCCGCGGCTGAAGAGGAACGGTTTCGGCGGATCAAACATTGGGCGGGCCTGCCGACGATGGCGATCGATTACTGTCTGCGGGAAGCAGGCGTGACCATCGGCGACGTCGATCATATCGCGGTGAATCGGAAACCCGGCGTGAACAATCTGCGCCGCCTCGCCTTCGTCCTGCGACATCGCCCCGATCCACGGTTGATGTGGCAGAAGGTGCGGAATATCCGCAAGGCCGCGACAACGAAAGAAGCGTTGGACGCTCACTACGGCACGACTTTGCGGGCCGAGTCTCATCAGATCGAGCATCATCATGCGCATCTGGCCTCCTCCTATTTCGTTTCGGGCTTTGCCGACGCGGCCTGCCTGTCGGTGGATGGCTTCGGTGATTTTGCCAGCACTGCCTTCGGCTTCGGTCGAGCTAACGAGTTAGGCATCGATGACCGGGTTTATTTTCCTCACTCGCTCGGTATTTTCTACTCGGCCGTCACGCAGTTCATCGGCTTTCCGCATTACGGCGATGAATACAAAGTGATGGGTCTGGCTCCCTACGGCGAGCCAAAGTATGTCCGCGAGATGAGCGGCCTGGTCGAAATCGGGAACAGCGGCAAGTTCAAGCTCGACCTGCGCTACTTCCGTCACCATACCGATAACGTTTCGTATAGCTGGAACAACTGCGCGCCAGAAGTCGGTCAACTTTACCGCGAAGAAATCTCCGAGCTGCTCGGCCCGAAACGCGAACCGGGTGCGCCACTCGAACAACGTCACCGCGACCTCGCCCGCTCCGCCCAGGTCGTTTACGAAGAAGCTTTTTTCGCCTTGCTCAACGCCCTGCATCGTTCGCATCCGACGACCAATCTCGCGCTCGCCGGAGGTTGCGCGATGAATTCCGTGGCGAACGGAAAGGTGTATCTCCGCACGCCATTCCGGAAAATGTATTTGCCCGCGTCCGCCGGTGACGCGGGCGGCGCGATCGGCGCGGCGGTCGTCGTCGCGCATAAAGTGGAAAGTGGAGAGTGGAAGCGAGAAGGTCGGAATTTCAGCGTTTCCGCAAATGCCACGCCGGCTCGGAGTCAGCTTTTCGGCGTTTTATCTTCCGCCTATCTCGGTCCCCATTTCGACGACGGCGAGATTGAGTCGCTTCTTCGCGGCCGCGATCTTCTTCCCCCTGTAGGGCAAGCGCTCCCGCTTGCCGAAGCCGCGGAACGGCAACCGGGAGAGTCGGATACGTCGCAGCGGCAACCGGGAGCGGTTGCCCTACAGTCCGGGCTCGTCGTCTCGCGACTCGACGAAGATGAACTTTGCGATCGCACCGCGCGTGCGATCGCCGCCGGCCTCGTCGTCGGCTGGTTCCAGGGGAGAATGGAGTGGGGCCCGCGCGCCCTGGGGAATCGATCCATTCTTGGGGACCCGCGCCGCGCCGACATGAAGGAAATCCTCAACGCCAAGATCAAGCGGCGCGAATCCTTCCGCCCATTCGCACCGTCGATTCTGCGCGAGCAGGTAGGCGAATGGTTCGAACAGGAGGACGACGTCCCGTTCATGATGGAGGTCTTCCAGTTTCGCGAAGAGAAACGCGCGCTCGTCCCGGCCGTCTGCCACGTTGATGGCTCGGGTCGCCTGCAAACCGTCCACCGCGAGACCAACCCGCTTTACCATCGATTGATCACCGCCTTCTTTCAGCTGACCTCGGTTCCGATCGTTCTTAATACCAGTTTTAACGAAAACGAGCCGGTCGTCTGCCAACCGGAAGAAGCGCTCGACTGCTTTCTTCGCACCAAAATGGATGTGCTGTTGCTCGGCAGCTATTTCGTAGAGCGAAATAGCTGAGTTACTAGTTATGAGTTGTTAGTTATTGGGCGGCCACCATGAGCGAGTCTCGACAGAAAACGTCACTTCACAGTTTTGAGCAGCTCGACTGCTGGCAGGCATGCCGGCGTCTTCGGTTGTTCATTACTCGAGAGGTTGTTCAAAGCCTCCCTCCAAGCGAGAAAAGCCGGTTAGGCGATCAGCTTGTTCGCGCCGCTCGCTCGGCTACCGCCAATGTTGCCGAGGGCTACGGGCGTTTTCACTACCTCGACAATGCGAAATTCTGTAGCAACGCGCGCGGGTCTTGCTGGGAGGTTCTCGACCACCTCATCTCCGCAAACGATGAAGGTTTCATCGGTGAAAATTTGTTGAGCGACGGGAGATCCCTGGTCGCGTGTTCCATTCGCCTCCTCAACGGCTACATGCGTTACCTAAAAACGCGGCCGTCGGGCACAATAACCAATAACAAAGAACCAGTAACCGCGTCGTCGCCGACGCGACGACGCTGATGTGCGGCATCGCAGCCACCTTTGCTTATAACGCGGACGCGCCTCCGGTTGACCGGGAGGAACTGCTCGCGATGCGCGATCGGATGCGCTCGCGCGGACCGGACGGAGAGGGGATTTGGATCTCGGACGACCGGCGGATTGGCCTCGCCCACCGGCGCCTCTCGATCATCGACCTCAGTGAAGCGGGCGCGCAGCCGATGTGGAACAACGGGCGAACGGCTTGCATCACGTTTAATGGCGAGATTTACAACTATCGCGAGCTGCGATCGCAATTCGAGAAAGACGGTTATCAGTTCCTAACAAATTCTGATACGGAAGTGATCCTCGCGCTCTACGAAAAGTTCGGGCACGACATGCTGGGTCATTTGCGCGGGATGTATGCGTTTGTCATCTGGGACGCAACGCGCCAGACGCTCTTCGCCGCGCGCGATCCGTTCGGGATCAAGCCGCTCTTCTATGCCGATAATGGAAAGACCATCCGCCTTGCGTCGCAGGTCAAAGCACTTCTTCGCTGCAAGGAAATCGATACCGAACCAGAGCCGGCGGGGCACGTCGGCTTTTTCATCTGGGGCAGCGTCCCCTGGCCGTTCACGCTCTACCGCGGCATTCGCGGTCTGATCGCGGGCCATTCCCTGACGGCTTCCAAAAACGGCGAGGTGAAGATTCGTCGGCATCGCGTCGTGACCGACCTGCTCGCGCCGCGAGCGCCGGCGCCCGGGCCGCTTTCGCGGGACGAGCTTCGCGATGCCATCGGCGACTCGGTGCAGCACCATCTCGTCGCCGATGTGCCGGTGGGCGTTTTTCTTTCGAGCGGGCTCGATTCGACCACGCTTGCCGCCTTTGCTCGCCAGCGGCACGAAGAGCTCAAGACCGTTACGCTTGGTTTTCACGAGTATCGCGGGACCCCGGAAGACGAAGTTCCGCTCGCGGAAGAAACGGCGCGGCTCCTCGGCGCCGAACATCAGACGATCTGGATTTCGCGGAACGATTTCGAAAGTGAATCCGATCGTCTCTTTGATGCGATGGACCAGCCGTCGATCGATGGCGTAAATACATATTTCGTTAGCCTGGCGGCGAAACGGGCCGGTCTGAAGGTCGCCCTCTCGGGCCTGGGCGGTGACGAGCTTTTTGCAGGCTACGAAGGCTTCCAGCAGATTCCTCGCGCCGCGCGCCTCCTTCGGCCTTTCGGTAAGGTTCCCGCGTTTGGACGGGCTTTCCGCCGGCTGATCTCGCCCCTTCTGCAGGGACGGACATCGACCAAATACGCCGGCCTTTTCGAGTACGGCAGTACGCTGGCCGGCTCCTACCTGCTCCGGCGAGGGCTCTACCTGCCCTGGGAGCTTGGTTCTGTTCTCCCGCCGGAATTGATCAAGGAAGGGTGGGAGAAATTGGATCTCCTCCGAACCATGCAAGAGACAATCGATGCGGCGCCGGACAATTCTCGCGCCCGGATCAGCGCGCTCGAGTTGTCCTTTTACATGCGCAACCAGCTTCTGCGCGATGCCGATTGGGCAGGCATGGCGCATTCCGTCGAAATCCGGGTGCCCTTCGTCGACGCTCGGCTTCTGGAAAGGCTGGCCCCGGCCATCGTTTCTAACGATCCACCTTCGAAAATGGACATGGCGCGCTCCGCTCCTTCCAAACTGCCGCGGGCGGTTCTGGCCCGCCCGAAAACAGGCTTTGTCGTTCCGGTCCGCGACTGGCTGCGCTCGCCTGATCAGCGTTTTTCCGACGCTGCCATCTCCCGCGGCCGCGGACTGCGGGGCTGGGCGCGAACAGTGCACGGCAATTACGTGGGCGGTCCCCGGCGTGCGACCAAAGGATCAAAGAGAACGCGGGCGATGGTCGATCCTGGGCAACGACGCATCCTCGTTTATCGCATTGGCCAGCTGGGCGATACCATCATCGCAATGCCCGCGATGAAAGCGATCCGCGCCCATTTTCCCGACGCGCACATTGAGCTTCTTTGCGATAAACACGAACACAGTCACTATGTCCTCGCGGCCGACGTCCTCGAACCTACTGGCATCTTCGACGGCTTCATCACCTATGATGTCGATCGAAGTAAAAGCTTCCTCCGTTCCCGTTTTCACGCCCTGGCGCCGATCCTCCGCCAAAAGGCCTTCGACACCCTGGTTTATCTCGCGCCCTCGCAACGCACTCCGAGACAGCTACTGCGCGACCGATTTTTCTTCAAACTCGCCGGGATTCAAAACCTGATCGGGTTCGATGGCTTTTCTCCGCTGCCACCGAAAACGCCGGGCGAGCCCCTTGCGCCGACGCCGCGCGAAGGCGAATTGCTCCTCCGCCGCCTTGCTGCTAACGGCATTTCGGAGTCCGGGCCTTCTCCCTTCGAACTCTCCGAAGCTGACCTCGACGAATTCCGAAGCTGGCACCGCGACCTTCCCGACGATGGA
>JBBSEO010000196.1:0-4781 GCA_038239645.1 Chthoniobacterales bacterium
CTGGAGGACGTGCTCAACATTTACGATCAGGAAAAGCCGGAAGGCGTGGTCGTTCAGTTCGGCGGGCAGACGCCGTTGAATCTCGCCGACGGTCTGCGCGCCGCCGGCGTGCCCATTCTCGGCACGCAGCCGGAGAGCATCGAAATGGCGGAAGACCGCAAGCTTTTCGCCGCCATGCTCGACAAACTCGGCCTGCGGCAAACCCCGAACGGTTCGGCCACGAGCGCGGACGAAGCGCTGGAAATTGCCAATCGCATTGGGTTCCCAGTTCTCGTTAGACCGAGCTTTGTCCTGGGCGGGCGCGCGATGGAGCTGGTCTACAACGCCGATGATCTTTGCCGTTACATGGTGAATGCGATCGAGGTCTCACCCGACCGGCCAGTCTTGGTCGACCGGTTCCTCGAAGACGCGATGGAAGTGGACGTGGATTGCATCAGCGACGGCGAAACGACCGTGATCGGCGCGATCATGGAACACATCGAGCAGGCTGGCATTCACAGCGGGGACAGCGCCTGTGTCATTCCGACATTCTCGCTCAGCAAAAAAGTGCTCGAGGAAATCTCCCACGCGACAAAAGCGATGGCGCGGGAGCTGAAGGTTCGCGGCCTGATGAACGTGCAATTCGCGGTCAAAGGAAAAGACGTTTACGTCCTCGAAGTGAATCCGCGCGCGTCGCGGACGGTGCCATTCGTGAGCAAGGCGATCGGTGTTCCGCTGGCGAAACTGGCCGCGCAGGTCATGGCGGGGAAGAAGCTGGCTGAGCTCGGATTCACCAGGGAAATCGTGCCGAAACATTTCTCGGTGAAGGAAGCCGTCTTTCCCTTTCTCCGCTATCAGGGGCGCGATATCGCGCTCGGGCCGGAGATGAAATCGACCGGGGAGGTGATGGGCATCGATCAGGATCTCGGCCTTGCCTACGCCAAATCGCAAATGGCCGCGCCGCCCCCTTTGCCGAAAAGCGGGAACGTTTTTGTCAGCGTGCAGGACAGCGACAAAACGGCCGTGGTCTCCGTCGTGCGCGAGCTGGTGGAGCTCGGCTTCGGCATTATTGCGACCAGCGGAACCGCGACCACGCTCGAGGCCGCGCGCGTGCCGGTAACGCGAGTTTACAAAATTCGTGAGGGCCGCCCGAACGTGCTCGATCGCGTAAAAAACGGCGACATCAGTTTCATCATCAACACCCCGAGCGGGAAAATTCCGCGCGAAGACGAAGTGACCATTCGCAACGCCGCCATCGCGCAAAAAATTCCGATTATGACGACACTGCGCGCGGCGCAGGCCAGCGTTTACGGGATTCGTTCGCTGCAAAAGAACAAGCTGAGCGTTCGTTCCCTGCAAGAATACCACCCGCGCCGGAAGTAGGCGCGCAGCTTGCGTGTCGAGTGGTTCGTGGCAACAATCCACCATGAGAATTTTTCTGGCCGCATTCCTGATTTTCGCCGGCAGCCTCTGCGCAGCACCGGAAAGTCCCGCGCCCGCGGCGACCAATGACGAAGTGGCCGTGATCAAAACGAGCGACGGTGAGATGGTGGTGCAGTTCTGGAAAGATGCGGCGCCGGAAACGATCGCGAACTTCAAGAAACTGGCCCGCGCCGGCTTCTTCAACGGCACGACGTTCCACCGCGTCGTCCAGGGCTTCATGATTCAAGGCGGCGATCCGCTGACGAAAGATCCGGCGAAAGAGAGCCTCTACGGCCAGGGTGACGCCGGCTACAAGATCAAGGCGGAGTTCAACAATCACTCCCACGAACGTGGCGTGCTCTCGATGGCGCGGGACGCTTCCCCGGACAGCGCCAGCTCACAATTTTTCATCTGCCTCGGGCCGGTGCACCGCCTCGATCATCAGTACACGACATTCGGAAAATTGATCAAAGGCGACAGCGTGCTGGAGAAAATTGGCGAGACCCCGGTGACTTTTGCCAACGGCGAAAAAAGCAAACCGACGCAGCGGATCGTCATCAACAGCGTGGAGATTGTTTCGGCTGGATCGGTGAAGTGAGCAGCACCGGCGAGACCAGAGTTGCGCTCATTCAGATGCGCTGCGGCCCGGAGCCGGAGGCAAATATGGCGAGCGCGAGCAAATGGATCGAGCGCGCGGCGGAGGAAGGCGCCGAGATCGTCTGTCTGCCGGAACTTTTCCGCTCGCAGTATTTCTGCCAGACGGAAGACCATGATTATTTCTCGTTAGCCGAGTCAATCCCAGGGCCTTCGACCGAGGCACTGACGAAACTGGCGCGGGAGAAGTCGATCGTGATCGTGGCTTCTCTCTTCGAAAAACGCGCGGCCGGCGTCTACCACAACACCGCCGCCATCATCGACGCCGACGGAAAACTTCTCGGCAAGTATCGCAAGATGCACATTCCGGATGATCCGGCGTTCTACGAAAAATTTTATTTCACGCCCGGCGATCTCGGCTTCCAGAATTGGAAGACGCAGCGCGGCAACGTCGGCGTCTGCATCTGCTGGGACCAATGGTACCCGGAGGCAGCGCGGCTGACGGCGCTGCGCGGCGCGGAAATTTTGTTTTATCCGACGGCGATCGGCTGGCATCCGCGCGAAAAGGAAAAGTTCGGCGCGGCCCAATTCTCCGCCTGGCAAACGATGCAACGCAGTCACGCGATCGCGAATGGTTGCTTCGTTTGCGCGATCAATCGCGTTGGGCACGAAGCGCCCGCGGGCGGCGACGGCATCGAGTTCTGGGGGCAGAGTTTCATCTGCGCGCCCAGCGGTGAAATCATTGCCCAAGGTTCGGTCGAGCGCGAGGAGATCGTGGCCGCGACCGTGCGCTGGAGAAAAGTGGACGAACATCGCACCCACTGGCCTTTTCTGCGCGACCGGCGGATCGACGCCTACGAAGGAATCCAGCAGCGGCTGATTGATTAGCAGGGTTGCGCGGCGGCGAGGGCGCCATAGGCTGCGCGATGTCTGATTCCGAAGTCGCAGTAATCAAAACGAGCGAAGGCGAGATGGTGGTCGAGTTCTGGCCGGAAGTCGCTCCGAAGACGGTGGAAAATTTCAAGAAACTGGCGCGCGAGGGCTTTTACGACGGCACCGCTTTTCATCGTGTGATCAAGGGTTTCATGATCCAGGGCGGCGATCCGCTAACGAAAGATGAATCGGCCCAGGGTCGCTGGGGCACGGGCGGTCCGGGTTATCAGGTGAAAGCGGAATTTAACGAGAAATCGCATGGCCGCGGCGTGATTTCGATGGCGCGTTCCCAGGATCCGAATTCGGCCGGTAGCCAGTTCTTCCTCTGTCACCAGGCCTCAAAATTTCTCGATCGCCAATACACCACCTTCGGTCAGCTGATTAGGGGTGAGGAGGTACTCGATAAAATCGCGGCCACTCCGACAAAATCGCCCGATCGTCCGGTGACGCGAATGAACATCGAGAGCATCAAAATCGTGCCGGCGAGCGAAGCCGCCTAGCCCTTTTGCGGCCTTCGCCGCGCGGCTGTAACCTGAGGAATGAAACGCATTCTTCTCCTCGGCTTAGCGGCCTGTTGTGCCGGCGCAGTGAGCGTCTGGGCGGGCGACACCACGAAAGTGATCGCGCTGCTGCATCCGACGCAGGGCAGTAACGTCATGGGCACGGTCACGTTCACGGTCGAAGGCGACAGCGTCCACGTCGTCGCTGACCTGACCGGGCTGACCCCGGGTAAACACGGATTTCATATTCACGAATTCGGCGATTGCTCCGATCCGAAGGCGGCCTCCGCCGGCGGGCATTTTAATCCGGCCAATCATCAACACGGCGCGCCGGACACCACCGATCGGCACGCGGGCGATCTCGGCAACGTCGAGGCGGACGCGAACGGCAAGGCGCACCTCGACGTCACGGACAAGGTGATGAAATTGTCCGGGGCGGATTCGATCGTCGGGCACGCCGTCATCGTGCACGAAAAGGCGGACGATTTGAAAACGCAGCCGACGGGCGACGCCGGTGGGCGAATGGCCTGCGGCGTGATCGGGATCGCCAAGCCGTAAGTTCTCCGTCGTGGCGGCGGAGTTACTAACGATTAGTGAGATTCGGCAGCGGGCTCAGGACGGCTTCGTTTCTGCGCGCGTCCACGCGCGGGTGGAGGAATCGGCCGCGGAATTAACCCGCGAAGGCAAGCCGTATTGTAAAATCCTCGTCGCCGACGCGTGCGACCGCCTGCCGCTGCGAGTCTGGAGCGATCATCCGGATTATAAAATCTGCGGTGCGCTGGGCGAAGGCGACTTTGTCGAGATCAACGGCGAGTTCGCCCAGCATCAGCAATTTGGACTCGAGGCGCGGAAATGGAATGTGCGCGCGCTTCAGCCGGAAGAGCGCGCGGAGTTGCTGGCCGGGCCGCCCGTGTTGCGCGCGAAACAAACGGCGGATTTTGATTTTATCCGGGCGACGATCGCCACGATCAGCGATCCCCGACTGCGCGGTCTGGGCGAACTGTTCCTCAACGATTTCGGCGAACGTTTTCGGCGCAGTGCCGCGGCGCGAAATTATCATCACGCGCGGCGCGGTGGTTTGGTCGAGCATACCGCGCAAATGATGCGCGCGGCGTTGTCCCTGAGCGCGATTTATCCCGAGCTGAATCGCGACTTGCTCCTCGCGGGCGTCCTCTTCCACGACTCCGGCAAGCTTTGGGAAAATCACGTCGCGGAAAATGGTTTCGCGATGGCCTTCGACGAGCGCGGCGAATTAATGGGGCACATCACCATCGGCCTCGAGCTGGTGAATGCGCTCTGGCGCAAGTTGCAGACGGAAGAAAATATGCGCGCGTGGGAGTCGCTTATCCCAGC
>JBBSEO010000197.1:0-4770 GCA_038239645.1 Chthoniobacterales bacterium
AGCTGGCAGGGTATTTAAGCAAAACGGAGGCGGCATCGCTGCCGCCTCCGCCAAACACCTATGCTGAACTCTAACCTACGGAAATTTTTCTCGCTAACGCCAGACGCCGTGCATTCCGCTTCCGCACATGTTGGGTCGCACAAGCGGCCACGAGTAAACCGACGATCGGAAACAGCGCGCTCATTTCCGGGACCGGCGCGGCGTTGTTAACCAGCGACCATTCTTCGAAACCACCCTGCGCCTGAGTGTCGCCGTAAGTCGAATGGTTCTGGCCGAAGAGTGCGTAGAGGTAGACGTAGTCGCTCGATTGTGTCCCCGCGAAATTCGCTACCGGAATGTAGGCGAGGACATCGCCCGACCCGCTCCCGTGGTTCCGCGCCGCATCGATCAGAACGAAGCTATCCATTCCGGCGTCGAGGCTGTAGCGCAGCGTGCCCAGATCGCTCGTATTCGTGCTCGTGATGCTGCCCGTCGTTGAGGTGTAAAAATTCAGCTGGTCGAGCGAAACGAGTGACTTCGATCCGCCTGGCTCATTCACGTCAAGAAGCAGCGTATAGTATTGAGTACCGTTCAGGGTCGTAATGGTATTGTTCAGATCGCCGACGGTGATGTTGTGAGTCCATGGGCCGGGTTTGTCGTCGAATGGAACCGGCGTCCCGGAAGTGTTGTAACCCTGCTCGATCCCGCCGCTGCCGCCGACTTGCTCGCGCAAAAACGGATCGATCACTCCGGTGCCGGTCGGTTGCTGATCCGTAAAGACGAACTGGGCGCCGTTGATCGTGCCGCTATCGGAGGTGGTCAGATCGACCACAGTGGCAGAGGCGGAGCGACCGAAGCCGGCCGCCGCTGCGACCACAAAAGCCAAGATAAGCCCTGATTTCATTTTCTTTCGCACCACCGCGCGACCAGCATCGCGAAGTGTAACTCTCGTGGTTTCCAGAATTCTCATAATTGCGTCTCAACGTCAATGACAATTCCCATGCCAGTTCTCTCTCCCACTCAGGGAAAGCCGTTTTTACCGCTTTCCCGTGCGCATTCACAAGCACAATTTTTCGGGAAAATTGCTGTCGTCAATGTGAGGAGGGTGGTGGGAGGCGACAGCAATTCAGAAGTCCCTCAGCCTGCGCAGGAACGAATTCTTGGGACAATTTTTGATCGTCTTACCCTGACGAGGACAGAAAATCGCAATCGCGCGAAACCCGCATGCCGGGCGACGCGTTTATCCCGGCGAAGTTGCAATTTTACCCGAGCGAAGACAGATTCCGGCTTCGATGGTCGACCCGCTTCGCATTGAACGTCCCGTGACCGGCTCGCGCATCTTCGCGCACACCCGCTGGGATATTTTGCCGACCCTCGCTGGTTTTTTCCATTTCGCCTATTTGCTGGCGATGTATCTCCTTTTTCCCTTCACGTCGCTTTGGATCATGCTGCCGATGGGCTTCGTCTACGCCCTCATGATCAACGCCAATGTCAACGGCGTTGCGCACAACTTCATTCACAATCCCTTCTTTCGGAGTGAGCTTTTGAATCGCCTTTTCGGCGTCGTCGAATCCGTCGCCTGCTGTTTCTCCCAGACCTACTACGACGTCGTGCACATGCAGCATCACAAGGGTAATTCCGATCGTCCCGGTGACGATGGCGAAACTATTGATTGGCTTTCGATCTACCGGCACGGTCACGAAGGCGAAGCCGAGGACCCCTGGTCCTACGTTTTTCTCGGCCCTTTTCGCGATAATCCAGCGGCGATCAAGCGTGAGCTCTCGAAGCGCGGGAAAGCTGACGTTCGCTGGGGAAATCTCGAGCTCGGATGTTTTATCGCAACTCTTCTCCTGATGGCAGTCATTGTTCCGACCAGGCCCATCGGTTTCATCAACTGGCACTACATGCTGTTCTTCCTCCCGTTCCTCTATCTGGGGCATTGCTTCAGCTACCTGAACGGATATTTCCGGCATTACGGCGGCGACCCGGACAAACCGATCGCGTGGGGCGTGAGTAGTTACGGCAAAATCTACAACTGGATCTTCTTCTACAATGGTTATCACGCCGAACATCACTTCCGGCCGAAAGTTCATTGGACGAAAATGGAAAAGTTTCAGCACCAGATCGCGGAGATGCAGCGGCGCGAAGGCGTGCGCGTGATCAATCACGCTCACATGCTCGGCTTCCTCGATCCCAATTTGCCACCGCGCGCAAAGTCGGGACCCACCGCGGCCACCCCCGCGCGCAGTTAGCTTTTGCTCGCGAAACTCGCGCGCAATTTTTCCTTTTTCTCCTCGCAATCTTCCTGCAAACGACGCGTTTCAGTCGTGAGCTGCCGTTGCAACTGCTCCACCTCCTCCAGCTTTTGTTGCGCGATCGCCTGTGCGATTTGACCCTTCAGGAAAAGTTCCTTCTCCGCGATCTTCGCTCGATATTTTGAATCGATCTCGGCCAGTTCCGCTTTCTGCACGTCCGTCAGGGCCGCGCTCGGCGTGCTCTTTTGCAAACGTTCCATCGCGAGCTCGTAAGCAGATTTCATCGTGGAAAAAGCGTTGTCCGTTGCAGGAGCGAAATCAATTTCTAAGTTAGCCCTTCGCCATGTCGCAAAAAATTCGGATCATCAGCACCGACTTCGACGGCACCCTCGTCGCCCACGACAACGAGCCGATGCTTGATCCCGCGTGCATGTCGCTCATCGGCGAGCTTCAGGAACAAGGTGTCGTCTGGGCGATCAATACCGGCCGCTCCGTCGAGCTCCTCGAATCGGGCCTGCTCGATTTCGAATTTCCCGTTCACCCCGACTACATCCTCACCAGCGAACGCGATGTTTTTCGGCCGGCCAAAAATGGCGCGCCGCGCTGGGAACCGTTCGGCGATTGGAACGAACGCTGTGCTCGCGCGCACGCTGACCTTTTCAGTTCTGCCCGGAGCGTGCTTGGAAACGTGGTCAATTTCGTGCAACGCGAAACCGGCGCGCGCATCCTTTACCTCGGCCAGGAGCCCGAAGGTTTGATCGCGCAATCGGAGCAGGAAATGGATCGAATCGTGGAATTTGTCGACCAGGCCCGTCGCGCTCAGCCGCAGTTCCACTATCAACGCAACACCGTTTATCTCCGCTTTTGCCACGCCGACTACCATAAGGGCGCGGCGCTCGCGGAACTAGGGCGGCTCATCTCCATTCCGCGCGAAAACATTTTTGCCGCCGGCGATCATCATAACGACATCTCGATGCTCGACGGAAAATTCGCGGCGATGCCGGCGTGTCCGTCCAATGCGATCGACGAGGTCAAGGCCGCGGTCCGCGGCGGCGGCGGCTACGTCGCGAAACAAGCGCAAGGCGCCGGCGTGCACGAGGCTTTGCGCTTTTTCCTGTAGAGGCGATCTGTCACCGCCATTGGTTTCGTCGGGACGGCTAACGAAGCTTCGGCTTTTTGTGATCTGCTACAACCCGAGCTTTAATCTGGGATCGCCGGCCAACCGTTCCCGCAACGCCGGCCAATCTGAAGTCTCATCCATCCCGCGAAACGAGCTAAGGTAGACGGCCACGCTCTCCGCGGGGTGATTCGCCAGGAGCGTATCCACCGCCGCATTCACTTTCTCTTTTGAAGGCGATTCCGGAATTTTTTCCACGGTGCCATCTTCGTCATGCTTGATCTCGAGCGCATCGAGAAACTGGCAGAGCATGCCGCGTTGCGCACCGAGCAACCACGCCTGCAAGACGTGCTCCCCAATCTCGTTGCTGATTTTTCGCCCGAGCGCGCCCTTCATCCAAAGGTGACGGTCACTCGCTGGCTTCCGCTCGACAAAAACCGCGCGCAGGTTCCGCTGGTTCGCCAATCCCTGGATCGCCGCCTTGTAGATCGGCTTTTGACTGCCCTGCAACCAGACCAGCATCTCCGCCGCCAACGCCGGCGACATTTTCTCGAACAATTCGTAGGTCTTCATCGCGACAACTCCGGTGCGGGAATCAGCGGAGGCACTTCCTCGTGCGGCGAAAATTTATTAGTCATGTAAGTGAGCAGTAAAACCCAGAACGAGAGCGCTAGCGCGAAGAGCGGAAACTGCAAGGCGTAAGGCAGCGAATAAATTATCGCCATCGTCGGAAACCAGACCGCCCAGGTCGCGAAAAGCGTCGGCACGATTTTGTCGCGATAATGCGACCATGTCAGTGAACGCCCGACGGAAGCCCAACTAAAACCCTGGTTCTTCCATTCGTAGACCAGCACCTCCGCCGGCGCGGCGAAGAATGGATTGTAGCCGAATTGATCGACGCCCATTTTTGCCAGGACCGCGCCGATCGTCACGATATCGCCGAACCAAAACGAGTTCAGTCGATACATCAGGTCGACCAGGATTCCATCCACCGCCCAAGTGGGCAGCGCGAAGGCCAGGTTGCGCAGATTCTGCGCATGAATTTTTCCGCGTTGGAAAAAAAGCACGACGAAAATTTCGGGAATAATCGCGCCCGCGATCGCGGCCGTCAGCACGACGACGAGCAAGCCGTGATCGTGTTTGTAACGTGCGACCCCATTGAGAAAGACCGCGAACGGCGCGTTCCCGTAATAACCGACCAGGATCGCCAGCATCCCGCCCTGCAAGATCAACGCCGGCACGAGATTCGCCCGCGCGGCTTCCCAACCGAGCGACCACGGACGTTTCGCGGGAGGCGCATTCACGCGCGCAAGCTGCCGCGCGCTGCGCAACGGGCAAGAGCAAACCCTGCAGTTTGATGCGTCTTCTCCCCGCGCCTACCCTGCGAGGTGGAGAAGCTCCCGGTCAAATCGCTTCGGC
>JBBSEO010000198.1:0-4757 GCA_038239645.1 Chthoniobacterales bacterium
CGATGTCCTGATCAACGCCGAGAAGCGCGCGGCCTACGACCGCTACGGTCACGCCGCGTTCGCCCAGGGCGGCGGCGGATTTCACGATCCGTTCGATATTTTTCGCGAAGTTTTCAGCGGCGGCGGCGGCATTTTTGAATCGTTCTTCGGCGGGGCCGCTGGCGCGCAGAGTGAAGATCGGCAGCGGGGGAGCGATCTGCGTTACGACATGCAGATCACACTCGAGGAAGCGGCCGTTGGGGTGGAGAAGGAGATCGAGGTGCGCAAGCTCGACACCTGTGAGCTCTGCGCCGGAAACGGCGCCGAGGCCGGTTCGCGCGCGGTCAGTTGCCCGACCTGTGGAGGGCGCGGCCAGGTCGTTAGTTCGCGCGGTTTTTTCCAGGTGTCGCAAACCTGCCCGCGTTGCCACGGCAGCGGTCAGATCGTCGAAAAGCCATGTCAGAAATGCGACGGCGAGGGGCGCGTCGAAACCCCGAGCCGGATTAAGATCAAGATTCCTGCGGGGATCGGAAACGGGTCGCGCCTGCGTTCTTCGCAGAACGGCGAAGCCGGCGTGCGCGGTGGTTCGCCGGGCGATCTCTACGTCGTCATCCACGTGCAGGAGCATTCGGTCTTTCAGCGCGACGAGGACAATCTTTATTGCGAAGTCCCGATTTCTTTTGCGCTGGCAACGCTGGGCGGTGAGGTCCCGGTCCCGACTTTGGCTGGGAAAGCCAATGTTCGCATTCCGGCCGGGACGCAAAGTGGGCAGATTTTCAAACTCCGCGGCAAAGGGATCAACAGCCTCGACGGGCGCGGCCATGGCGATCTCCTCGCCCGGGTCCTCGTCGAAGTACCGACGCGTCTTAATAGCGAGCAGAGGAAGAAACTGGAAGAATTCGCGGCGCTGTGCGGCGAGGAGAATTCACCCCTGCACAAAACCTTCTTCGATCGGGCCAAGGATTTCTTCCGCTAAGTCTCGTTAGGGAAGTTTGGCGTCGCCGCGATGCATCGTTTTTATCTCCCTCCGTCTTCGTGGGATCGTGAGCCACTCGCCCTGGAGGGAGCAGAAGCGCATCATGCCCGCGACGTTCTCCGGGTAAAGCCGGGAAGCCGCGTTGTTGTCTTCAACGGACGTGGCTCGGAAGTGACGGCGGAAGTGACCGCGCTCAACCGGGATCGGCTTGATCTTCGAAGACTGCACGAAACGAAAACGGCGGCCGTCCCTTGCCGGGTTACACTCGCGCAAGCTATCCCGAAAGGTAAGAATATGGAGTTGATCGTGCAGAAAGCCGTGGAACTGGGCGCGGCCACGATCGTTCCTTTACTTTCCGATCGAACCGTGGTCGAACTTGAAGGCGAGGCGACTGCGCGCAAGGCCGAGAAGTGGACCCAGGTGGCAATCGAGGCGTGCAAGCAATGTGGTCAGAATTGGCTGCCGGAAGTGCGTCCGCCGACCAGCGTCCGGGAGTTCTTCGCCACGCGCGAAGCGTACGACCTCAGGCTGATTGGGTCACTGCAACCGAATGCGGAACCTTTGAAGAAAGTTCTCGCAGACTATCGCGCGGACCATCGAATAACTGCCACGCGAGTTCTCATGTGCGTCGGCCCTGAAGGCGATTTCACTCCGGCTGAGCTCGGTTTGGCGCGAAGCGCTGGTTGCGTGCCCGTCTCCCTCGGACCTATCGTCCTGCGGGTTGAGACCGCCGCCATTTTCTGTCTGAGCGTTCTCTCCTACGAATTATTCTCGTGAGACTGCCGACGATAATCGCCAGTTCGGTCGTTAGATCAACGCAACAGGGTGAGAGTCACGGCGGCGTTTACCTGGTTGATTTTGAAGAGGCGAAATCCCAACAAGTCATCGATTGGAACGACCCGGGCATCGACTGGCAGGGAAGGGGATCCGATCGCGGTCTGCGCGGAATCGCACTCTACCGAGAGAAGGTTTATCTCGCCGCCAGCGACGAACTTTTTGTTTACGATCGCAACTTTCGCCTCCTGACTTCGTTTCGTAATCCTTACTTAAAGCATTGTCACGAGATCTGTCTGGAGGATGACGTGCTTTACCTGACCTCAACTGGCTTCAATGCCGTCCTGGAGTTTGACCTCAACGGTTCGGAATTTACGGTCGCGCACCAGCTCAGTCAGAGAGGCTGGCTCGGACGCTTGGCCGGCGCGCCTTACACCCTGAATTCTTTCGATCCCAGGGAAAAAAACCTTGCTCCGCGAGAGCGACTGAACAGTAGCTTGCATATAAATAACGTTAGTCGTTTTGCCGGCTCGACTTTTGTTTCCGGGACGAAATTCAATGAACTGGTGGAGTTGCGCCACGGCCGGGCTCGTCCGTTCTGTTCGCTCCCGCGAGGGACGCACAACGCGATGCGGACGGATCGTGAAGTCGTCTATAATGACACGGCGCGAGGTTGTGTCGTTCTTCAGGAAATAGCCGGTAGTTGTGTTCGGCGTTTTCAGGTTCCCGTCTACCCGCCGGAGCAACTAACGCACACAGACCTTCCGCAGGATCATGCTCGCCAAGGGTTCGCGCGTGGCTTGGTCCGAACCGGTGATCTGATCGTTGGTGGCTCTTCGCCGTCGACGATTTCTGTTTATAGTCTATCGGAGAATAAGCTGGTCCGATCGGTGAACCTCTCGCGCGATATCCGGAATTGTATCCATGGCCTGGAGGTCTGGCAGTAGGAAAATGTAACTAACGACCGAGGGGCAGGGGTGCGCTGGGCGCAGTCGCGATCTTGCCCTTGAGCTCTTCGATCTTGCCGCGCCAGAATACGCTACGGCCGGGCCAGTTACTGGCGGAGGGATTGAGGATGGCGCGCTCACGTTCGTTGATGGCTTGCTCCAGCGCTTCGCAAACCGTGATACGCGCCTGGATCTGCTCGCGCTCCGCAAGACTGACGCGCCCGAGCTGACCGGACAGGTATTGGCGAAGTGCCGTTAGTTCTGCGTGGGGCATGGTCGCGCGCTCGCTTAGCGGCGAGAGAATCGTTTCGAATTGAGCCGAGAGGAAACGGTCGAGTGCCGGGGCGGGGGTTGCGGTGGGAGCGGGCGTGGGAGGGGCCTTGCGCGTCACGCGCCGCCGCGAGACCGGAAAGGCACCGTTGGCTTCGGGCAGACTCAGCACGAGGAGAAGAAGGATCGCAATGAATTTCATACGTAGAGATAAGTCGCTGGTAATTCGAATGCGTCCTGCACCAGTTCGAATCTGGGCACATCATTTTCGATGACGATTTCAACGACGTCGAAACGAAACAAAATATCGGGATTGTCGAGGAGACGGAGCCAGGCCGCGGCGCCTCGGGCGATTAATTGTTGCTTCGCGCTGTCGACCGCATCGAGTGGACGGCCGAAGTTGGTGCTTGAGCGCGTCTTCACCTCGACGAACGCGAGCGTATCGCCGTCGCGGCAAACCAGGTCGACCTCGCCCCCGCGCGGCGCCCGGAAATTTCGGTAGAGTATTTTATAACCGCTCCTTCGCAGAAAACGGAGGGCGAGGAGTTCGCCCTGGGCCCCGAGCGCGAGATGACTAGATAATTCCTTCGAGCGCGAGAAGCGGTTGCGCCACCGGTTCGAAAGAGCGTCGATGGATCGGACAAGGCCCATGTTCGTGAAGTTTCGTCAGGTGCAAGGCAGTGCCGTAGCCCTTGTGCTGACTGAAGCAATATTCCGGAAAGCGGGCGCAAAATTCACGCATTAAATTGTCGCGTGTCACTTTCGCGACCACACTCGCCGCGGCGATCGAAAGACTGAGGCAATCACCGTCGACAATCGCGGTTTGGGGTAACGGGAAAGGCCGCACGGGAAGGCCATCGATCAGGACATGTTCCGGCACGGCTCGTAAAGCTTCCAACGCCAGACGCATCGCCTTATGAGTCGCACGCAGGATGTTGATCGTATCGATCTCGGTGGAGTCGACCACGCCAGCCGCCCAGGCAATCTCCGCGCCTCCGGTCAGCTCGCGGTAAATCTCTTCGCGCCTTTCCGGAAGAAGCTGTTTCGAATCCTTGAGTTTCCGATGACGGAAGGTGGCGGGGAGGATGACTGCTGCGGCAACGACCGGACCGGCGAGGGCGCCGCGGCCGGCCTCATCGATTCCGGCGATGGTGGCGACACCGAGAGCGCGAAGTTGTTTCTCGAAACGAAATCCGCACCGCCGTCGCACAACGCGGAGTCTATCCGCGCTTTTCGCGGACGTCTATTCGCGGACGGCGGTCGCTTCCTTGCCCTTGCGGTCGCGGAGATAGTTGAGCTTGGCGCGACGCGCCTTTCCCTGCTTTTCGACTTCGACCCTGGCGATCCGCGGGGAATGGATCGGGAAAACACGCTCCACCCCTTCGCCGTAGGAAATGCGGCGGACGGTGAACGTTTCGTTCAGGCCGCGACCTTTCCGGCCAATCACGATCCCGGCAAAAATCTGAATGCGCTCCTTATCACCCTCGATCACCCGGGTATGCACGCGGACCCCGTCGCCCACGCGAAACTTGGCTTCGTCTTTCCTGAACTGTTCTTTTTCGATGGCGTCGATGATGCGATTCATAAAGCGGTCCCGGGCTAAAACGGGCGTTCAATCTCCGCAGCGGCGCCGAAAACGCAACCCGGAATGTGTGCCGGTTGTCACCCTCGCCGCGGTCGGTATACTGCGCTCCCTGACCAGCGCCCGTAGCTCAATTGGATAGAGCGTCAGCCTCCGAAGCTGAAGGTTGCGCGTTCGAGCCGCGCCGGGCGCACAGAATCTTCGGGGGATTTATTGGGGATCCCAGCGC
>JBBSEO010000199.1:0-4718 GCA_038239645.1 Chthoniobacterales bacterium
GGCGAAGCGGAACTGCGTTCCAACCCGCGCTCGCGCAGCGCCAAGTTGCGCGTTGCCGAAAAAATCGGATGAGCCGTCGACAAAACGTTAACCAGGTGGGCGCGGCGCGTCTCGCGCGCTGGATTGTTGTCACCGCCTTTCTCGCGATCGCCGGGCTTTCCTACGTTTACCTTTCAATCCAGTTGCACCGCTCGGGTGACCGGAAGAAGGCGCTGGAAACCGAGATCTTGAATTTGCGGAAAGAGAATGAAGTCGCGCAGGTGCAGATCGCCGCGCTGACCTCGCGCACCGCGCTGCAACGCCGCCTGAAGGAAGGTTATCTCAAGATGATTCCGATCGCGGAGCAGAACATCGTGCGCATCACTCCGACGCAGCTCAGCCATGACGAAGACGCCATCCGGCCGGTGGCTAACGACCAGGCGGGACGATGAAATGGAACGGACGCACCCGGTGCGCGCTGGTGTGCGTGGCGTTCATCGCGCTCTTTAGTGCGTTTTCCTTTCGGCTCGTTTACCTCCAATTAAGCAAGCACGACGAATACGCCGGCCTCGCGGCCGAGAAACACGTCTACAAGCAGCCGATCTACGCCGACCGCGGAATCATTACCGACGCGAACGGTGAGGTGCTCGCGCACAACATTCCGAGGCAGACGGTCGTCGCCGACGCGTCACACTTGAACGATGTTCCGGCCACAATCGCGCTCCTGAGCAGCGCCTTGAAGTTGGACGAGAAGGAGGTGGCCGAAAAACTCCAGACCGATCGTCGCTACATTGTGGTGCAGCGCGAGGTCTCGCAGCAGACGGCGGAAGCGCTGAAGGCGGAGCTTCGGTCGGAAAATCTGCGCGGCGTTTATTTCGAGCATGACACCGCACGCCTCTATCCGAACAACGCCATGCTCTGCCACGTCATCGGCTTCACCGATTTCGATCACACCGGCATCCAGGGCGTCGAAGCGTCGATGGACCAGTATCTCCGCGGTCAGGATGGGTTTCGCTATATCGAGCACAACCGCGCCGGCCAGGAAATCGTAATGTATCGCGGCCAGGAACGAGGCTCCCGCGACGGCTATCAGGTTCATCTCACGATCGATCTCAACCTGCAGAACATTGTGGAGAACGAGATCGACGCTGCGATGCGCGAGTTTCGCCCGGAAAAAGCGACCATCATTCTGATGCGGCCGCAGACCGGTGAAATTCTGGCGATGGCGAACCGCCCGAATTTTGATTTGAACCAGCGCAGTACTGCGAAACCCGAGACGATGAAAAATCGCGCGGTCATCGATATGATGGAGCCGGGCTCGACTTTCAAGATCGTGACTGCGGCCGCGGCCCTAAACGAAAAGAAGGTGCGACCGGACACGACCATTTTCTGTGAGAACGGGGTCTGGAATTTCGGCGGGCGACCGTTACACGATCACAAGCCCTACGGCGAACTGAGCGTCACGAATATTCTCGTCCACTCCAGCAATATCGGGGCGGCGAAACTGGCGTTGAGCATCGGCGACCAGAAATTTTACGAATACATCCGGCGCTTTGGTTTTGGCGAGCGGACGGGGATCGAACTGCCGGGGGAAATCACGGGCGTGATTCGGCCGCCGCAAAGCTGGAGCAAGATTTCCATCAGTCGCATTCCGATGGGCCACGAGGTTGGGGTCACGCCGTTACAGATGACGAGCGCGATGGCGACGATCGCGAACGGCGGAAAATTGATCGCGCCGCGCGTGGTGAAATCGATTACCACCGCCGACGGCAAAACCGTGACGGAATTTCTGCCGTCGGTGGTGCGCCAGGTTATCTCGCCGCAGACCGCGAATCAGGTCGCGCTCGCGCTCCGCGGCGTGGTCAGCGACAAGGGAACGGCGGCGGCGGCGGCGGTGCCTGGTTTCGTCATCGCGGGAAAAACTGGCACGGCCCAGAAAGTGGATCCGCACGGGGGTTACGAGCACGGGAAATATGTCGTTTCATTCAGCGGGTTTTTGCCGGCGGACAAACCGGAGTTTGTCGGCTTGGTCGTGCTCGATGACGCCAAGACGGCAACGCCGGAACTCAACTACGGCGGGCTGGTCGCCGGTCCGATCTTCTCGCGCATCGCGGAGAAGGCCGCGCGCTACCTCGACCTTCGACCGCATCCGGAATTGATGAAACCGCCCGCGGCTGCCCGCGTGGCCAGTAACGCGACGCCACGTTGAGCCGTCCGCCCGATCTTTCATGCAGCTCAAAATTCTCGCGCGCGCGATCAATCCCCGCCGCATCATCGGCTCACTGGATCGCGAAGTGGAAAGCATCGCGTATGACTCGCGGCGAGTGCAGAGCAATGGCCTCTTCGTGGCCTTGCGCGGTGAAAAAAGCGATGGCCACAAGTTCGTCGACCAGGCGATCGAAAAGGGGGCCAGCGTGATCGTGGCCGAGGAAGAGATTGAGTCGCCGCGCGCGACCTGTCTGGTGGTGGAGAACTCGCGCCGCACCCTGGCCGATCTCGGCGCCGCCTTCTTCGATCATCCCGCGCGCCGCCTGAAAATGGCGGCCGTCACCGGAACTAACGGAAAGACGACGACGACGTTTTTGATCAAGCACATTGCCGACAAAACTGGACTGCGCTGCGGTTTGATTGGCACCGTCCAATACGAAATTGGCGAACGTATTCTGCCCGCGACGCGGACGACGCCGGAGGCGCTCGATCTGCAGGAATTACTCGCGCAAATGGCCAACGCCGGCGACCGCGCGGCCGCGATGGAGGTCTCCTCGCACGCGCTGGAATTGGAGCGGACGCGTGGACTCGAATGGGACGTTGCCGTTTTCACCAATCTGACCCAGGACCATCTCGATTTTCACGAGACGATGGAGAACTATTTCGCGGCGAAAGCGAAGTTGTTCGAAGGACTCGCGCGACAAACGCGAAAGAAACAGGCGACCGCCGTGATCAATATCGATGATCGCTACGGGCAAAAGCTCGTGGAATTGATCGGCGATCATGGACCCGTCATCACCTATGGTTTCGGCCGCGCCGCGACCTTTCGCGCCTCGAATTATCGCCCGGAGCTTTCGGGCACGTCGTATCAGCTCGATGCCAACGGCCGCAGTTATCTCGTGCGGCTGCCGTTAATTGGAAGATTTAATGTGGCTAACTCGTTAGCTGCGCTCGCGGCGACGACCGCGCTGGGCGTCTCCTTGCGGGAGGCCGTTCTCGCGCTCGCGGGCGCCCCTCAGGTCCCCGGTCGCCTCGAGTTGGTGCCGGCCAAACGCCAGTTTCAGGTCTTCGTCGATTACGCCCACACCGACGACGCGCTGCTGAACGTCATGAAAACCTTGCGCGAACTGGGGCCGCGCAAACTGATCGTAGTTTTCGGTTGCGGCGGCGATCGCGACCGGCAAAAGCGCCCGAAGATGGCGCGGGTCGCCTCGGAGTATTCTGACTTCGCCATTATCACCTCGGACAATCCGCGGAAGGAAGATCCGGAAGCGATTCTCGATGAAGTCGAAAAGGGAATGCGCCATCAGCGTTACGAGAAAATTCCGGATCGGGCTGAAGCGATTGCGCGCGCCATTTCCCTGGCCCAACCGCGTGATGTTGTTCTCATCGCGGGCAAGGGGCACGAAAAGTACCAGGAGTTTGCCGATCACACGATTCCGTTCGACGACGTTCAGGTCGCGCGGCGCACGCTCGAGGATCAGCCGGTGCAGTTTTCCTGAGGGGACGATGAATCCACTTTCGCTCGCTGAAATCGCTCGCCTTGCCGGCACGGAAATGACGCAGGGCCTTGCGGCGACATCGATCACCCGCGTGAGTACCGATTCGCGCACGATCAAGCCGGGAGATTTGTTTGTCGCGCTCCGGGGTGAGAATTTCGACGCGCACAATTTTCTGGCGCAAGCAGCGGCGGCGGGCGCGGCCGGCGCGATCGTTGATCGTCGCGATCACGGCTTGATCGAGAATCCAAATTTTGCGCTTCTCCGTGCGGACAACACCCTGGTGGCCTACCAAGATCTGGCCGCGAGTTACCGCAAAACACTTCCGATCAAAGCGCTCGGAATCACGGGCAGCAACGGCAAGACCTCGACCAAGGATTTCTCGGCTTCGATTCTGAGGCGCGGCCATCGGGTGGCGAAGACCGAAGGCAATTTCAACAATCATGTCGGCCTGCCCCGCACAATTTTGGAAGCGACGAGCGACGACGAATTCGCGGTCTGGGAACTCGGGATGAATCACGCGGGCGAGATCGCGGCGCTGGCGAAAATCGCGAGCCCGGATGCGGCGATCATTACCAACGTCGGCGTCGCGCACATCGAGTTTCTGGGTTCGCGTGATGCGATCGCGGAGGAAAAAGGGATGCTGGCGGAGGCGGTCGGTGAGGGAGGGTTTGTCGTTTTGAATGGGGACGATCCTTTCAGTGAAAAGATCGCGCAACGATGCCGGGCTCGGGTGATTTTTGCCGGAATCGACCAGGGCGAAGTGCGGGCGACGGAGTTGCAACAAACCGCGCAAGGTTCCGAATTCACTATCGTGGAGGGCGCCCATTTCGCGCGCGCGAGCTTGCCGGTGCCCGGCCGGCACATGGTGCAGAATGCGATGCTCGGAGTCGCCGCTGGCCGCGCCTTCGGAATTTCGCTCGAGGACTGCGCCGCGGGACTAGCCGCAACGCCGTTGACGAAGGCGCGACTGCAAATCCGCGAAGTTCGCGGCGTGCAGTTCATCGACGACAGCTACAACGCGAATCCCGA
>JBBSEO010000200.1:0-4712 GCA_038239645.1 Chthoniobacterales bacterium
CGTTCGATTTCGCGCTTCGACGACGCGGGGAATTATCGCCCGCTCAAAACCGCCCCAAACCTTCGCCGGGGCTGGGTGATCGAGGTTCCGGATTGGTCGGCTGCGGAGGAGGTCCTGGAGCAAATTTATCCGGGTCGCCTGGCCGTGCTCGCGGCCTTCCGAGCGGAAAAATTGACGCCGACGAACCTGCGCCAAACGCTGGCTCGGCAGACCGGTCGTTATCGCGTGACGGCGAAGATCACCGACGCGCAGATTAATGAGACCGTCGCGCGGGTCTGTCGTTCCGACGGTGGCTGTCTGCGCCAGATTCTCTGGCGGCGGGATGAAGGTGGAAAGGTCCCTTCCTCGTTGCTCCCGGCAGAAAAATTTGCGATCGCGGCCGAGACCGGGGATGCACTGCCGCTCATTTGCCAGGAAGCCTGTGCCATTCTCATCGGCGCTTGTCGCGATGCTGTAAAAGCTTCGGACTAGGAGCCAGCGTCAGTTCTCAACAGACGAAAAATTCTAACGGACCCTCGGTAAAAACGGCTTTCTCCTTTTCTTTTCTCATTTTTGAAATATTCTCCGCGTTGCGAAATATGGCGAAAATCATAGTTATCGATGATGAGCCGGCAATGGTGGAAGTAATCGTCACGCTCTGCCGGGATAAAGGCCATCAAGTCCACCCTTTCAACACCGCGACCAAGGCGGTCGAGCAGATGGATACGATCCAGCCTCACGTCGTCATCGCCGATATCCGGATGGAAACGATGACCGGTTTCGACGTGCTCCGGCATGTGCGCGAGCATCATCGCCAGACCGCCGTCATTCTTATTACCGCTTACGCTTCCGTCGAGACGGCCGTCGAGGCGATGAAAATGGGCGCGTATGATTATGTGACCAAGCCGTTCAAGATCGATGAGCTGCAAATGACGGTGCAGCGAGCGCTCGATTACCAGGCGGCCTTGCGGGAGAACGTTTACCTGCGCAAGGAACTCAAGAACAAATACAAGTTCGAGAATATCATCGGCACCAGTCGCAGCATGCAGGGCGTTTACAGCCTGATCAGCAAAGTGGCCGACACTGACAGCACCGTCCTGATCATCGGCGAGAGCGGCACGGGGAAGGAATTGGTCGCGCGCGGCCTGCATTTCAACAGCAATCGGCAGCATCATCCGTTCGTCGCGATCAACTGCAGCGCGCTGCCGGAAAATTTGCTCGAGTCGGAATTGTTCGGGCACAAGAAGGGCGCGTTCACGGGTGCGGTCGCGGACAAACGGGGATTGTTCGAGGAAGCGAATCTCGGCACGATTTTTCTCGATGAGGTGAACTCCATGGCGCCGCCGCTCCAGACGAAATTGTTGCGCGTGCTCCAGGAACGTGAAGTTCGCCGGGTGGGCGATAACAAAAGTTCGCCGGTCAACGTCCGTGTTGTCGGCGCGACGAATGAGGCGCTGGTCCCGAAGCTGAAGGATGGCACGTTCCGCGAGGATTTATATTACCGGCTCGCAGTCATTCCGATCGAAATCCCAGCGCTGCGCGACCGGCTCGAGGACGTGCCGCTACTGGTGAATCACTTTTTACAAAAACAGGCTGCCTCCGCCGGCGGGGAAGCGAAGAAGATCGATCCGCAGGCGGTGGATATTCTATGTCATTACGACTACCCCGGGAATGTGCGCGAACTCGAAAATGCGATCGAACGTGCGTGCGCGCTCTGTGAGAACGACATGATTCTGCCAAGCGATCTGCCGCCGAACATCTTCGCCGCGGCGGCGGATGAAAAAGCGGACCAAGCCCGCGCCAACATGAAGGTGGGAGATACGCTCGAAACCTTTATCCAGCAGCAGGAGCGCGGTTACATCGAGGCCACGCTCGATCACTTCGAGGGCTCGCGCGAAAAAGCGGCCAACGTGCTGGGGATCAGCATGGCCACGCTTTACCGGAAGGTCGACCCGAAGAAGGCGCCGGCGAAATCCTGATCAGCCGCGTTTCGAGAAGATGCGCAATTGATCCGCATCTTTCGCCAGCTGATCCAGCAGTTGCATCGTTGCCTGCTGTTTCTGAATGATTTCGATATTGGCTGCGCGGAGGTCCTCCAAGGCCTTGATCGCGGCGAGGACATTTTGGTCCGGCGCTTTTTCATCGACGCCTCGAACGGGCGCTGGCGTGACGACCGGGGGCGTGATTTGAGCCGGTTCGAGCGGGTTGATTTGTGGTTCCTGCCCGAAAGCAGCGACCGTCGAAAAACAAAGCGCGAAAAAGAAAAATCTCGTCGATTTCATTTAACGGCCCCTCGCGGAGAAGATTCGCGCCTGCCGAACGAGTTCGCTCACGGTGGCCAGTTGCGTATCGATTTTTTCCTGATTTTGACGGATCAGCGCTTGCTGATCCTGAACTTCGCGCACGAGGGCAAGGAGCTTGGTGGAGTCGGCGGGGCCCGGCGCCTGCGCCGAAAGTGACGCAGCGGTCAAAAGAAGGATGGCAGCCGCAGACGCGCGTTTCATAAGTCGTTGACCGAATATGAGCAATTCGTGTTCCCCGTTTGGGAATCGGCCTATCGGGACGCCCGGTGCCCCAGCGCGGCGCGCAAATTGCTTGCTCTCCAACTTCCGGTAACTACTCTCCCCACTTAATGGCCGCACCGGGAATGCATCAATCCCAGAACCTGTCTCTCCAGCAGGTTCTCGCCCCACAGCTTCAGCAGAGTCTGCTGATTCTGCAGGCGCCGCTGCTCGAGTTGCGGAATCTCGTTCAGCAGGAAATGGAGACCAACCCGGTCCTGGAAGAATTGCCCGGAGAGGGTGACACCCCGCCGGCGGCGGAGAGCGCGCAGACCGATACCGAGTTCAAGGAGGAGTTCGATCGGCTGGCGAAGCTGGATGACGAATGGCGCGATTACATGGCGCAATCGAGCACCTACAGCGCCCGCGCCCAGGAAGACGAAGAGAAGCGACAGTTCTTTTTCGATTCCATCGTTACCCAGGAAACGCTCCAGCAGCATCTGATGTCGCAGCTCAATCAGCAGATGCTCGACACCAACGATCGGAAAACGGCCGAGCTCATCATCGGCAATGTCGACGACAACGGCTTTCTCCAGACCACGCCCGAGGAGATGGCGCTCAACACCGGCATTCCGCAGGACGATTTCGAAAACATGCTCACGCTCATCCAGAGCTTTTACCCGCCGGGGGTGGGCGCGCGGGATTTGCGCGATTGTTTATTGATTCAACTCAAACGCTCCGGTCGCGGCAGCAGTCTCGAATACAAGATCATCGCCGAGCACATGCAGGATCTGGGCAAGCGCCGCTTCCCCGAGATCGCGCGCCGGATGGGGATTACGGTCGAACAGGTGCAGAAGTGCGCCAATAGCATCGCGCAACTCGAGCCCCGGCCGGGCGCGATTTTCGCCGAAGCGCCGCGCAATTACGTTGTCCCGGACGTGACGGTCGAGAAGATCAATGGCGAATACCAGATCATCCTCAACGGCGAACAAATTCCGCATCTGCGCATCAGCAACACCTACAAGGACATCATGTCGCAGGACGGGAGCGGGAGCGAAGTGAAGGACTACATCCGCGACAAAATCCGCAGCGGGAAATTCCTGATCAAATCGATCCATCAGCGGCAGCAGACCATTTCCAACATCGCGCACGAGATCGTGAAACGTCAGCGCGAATTTTTCGACCACGGCTCATCGCATCTGAAGCCGATGACGATGGTCCAGATCGCCGACATCGTGGGGGTGCACGAGACGACGGTCAGCCGCGCCATTTCCGGCAAATACATGTCGACGCCACAAGGGGTGCACGAGATGAAATATTTCTTCACCCCCGGTTATCAAACCTCGAGTGGCGAATCGATGAGCAACACCAGTGTGAAGGAAGCGATCCTCGAGCTGGTGAAGAACGAAAGTGGCACGACGCCGTTGAGCGACAAGGAGATCGTCGAGATTCTGAGCAAACGCGGGATTCCGATCGCGCGCCGCACGGTCGCGAAGTATCGGACCGAGCTAAACATTCTGCCGAGCAACATGCGGCGGAAATATTAGGGCGCCTCCGGCCATGGCGCTCAGTCCCACGCAACGTCGCGCCGTGATCGCGGATTGGCGAGGATTGTCCGAGACCCCCGCACGCCCGGAGCGTTGCCGGTCCTCGGCCGAGCTCATTCCCGCGCTGATGAAGAAGCTGGGACTGAACGAGCGCCTGCAGGAAAACGAAGTGATGCGCGCCTGGTCTCAGGTGGTCGGCGAATTCATCGGCGCGCATTCCACGCCTTCGGCCCTGCGTGACGGCGTGCTTTACGTGCGCGTTCTCCAGCCGGCCTTGCACTACGAACTCGAGCAGGTTTCGAAGGCGCAGATTCTACGGAAATTGAAACAGCGCTTCGGCGCGAAAGTCATCCAGACGATCAAGTTCCGCCTTGGGTAGGTCCCGTAAATTTCTTGACACCGAGGGTTGGGCGGGAGCAGACCAAGGCCCTATGAAAACCTATCCCGGGTTGAAGTTCGTGATCGTGATCGCAGGTATGCTCGGTCTGGCGGTTGGTTGCCGCACCAACTTGCCCAACGTTTTCACCGGATACCCTTACGTTCTGGTGCTCGACCACGTATCGGTCTTGTCGGGAAATGAAGCTGCGTTTAGAAAACTAGTCGCGGCGCACTCGGCCAAGAGTGATTTCTCCTGGCAGATCCCAAAACAGGGCGCGCCTCAACCGCCGCCCCACATCACCCAGCA
>JBBSEO010000201.1:0-4702 GCA_038239645.1 Chthoniobacterales bacterium
AAGCCACTGCCGGGTCGGGTGATGCGGATATCGCCGGGCAGTTTGCCTATCCAATTTCCCAGGCCGGTCCAGAGAAGAAGCCCGAGGAAAACGAGGCTGACTCCGAGACCAACTAACAATTTCCCAAGATCGACCATCCCCGGAATGTCGAGCGGCCCGGCGGGAAACGCGAGGGTGGGCCGTAGAAAAAAGTAACGCGCTGGCCCGGGACTTAAGCCAGCGCGTTTCTAATTGGACTTAACTTCGATCAGGCAGTTTTGCGTAATCGTTTTGGTATGTCTTAACCGCATTCCCCCTCGCCGCTTCGAGGTTTAAGGCAGAGTGACTAATCCGAGACTGATCGCCCCCCCCCAAATAACAGGCCTTTTTTCCGCAGGGAATCTCTTCCGGGGTTCCGACGACGGCCTTTCGATTCAGTTGCGCGGCGAGACAACCCATCGATGTTTGCGCGGCGATGGCAGTGCAGTTCCGCGATTATTACGAGACCCTCGGCGTGGCGAAAACCGCGAGTGAGGATGAGATCAAGAGCGCGTTCCGCAAGCTCGCGCGCAAATATCATCCTGACATGGCGAAGGCGAAGGAGAAAGCCGCCGCCGAGGAAAAATTTAAGCAGATCAACGAAGCCTACGAGGTCCTGAGCGACGCGGAGAAGCGGCGAAAATACGACGAGCTAGGCGCGAATTGGAATCAGCCGGGCGGTGGATTCCAACCGCCGCCGAATTGGGGCGCGGGAGGTCAGCGGGGTGAATTCAATCCGTTTGGCGCCGGCGGCAACGGTGGCAATGTCGAATTCGAGTTTGGCGGAACGGGGTTCAGCGACTTTTTCGAGACGTTCTTCGGCGGTGGCCGCGGTCGCTCGGCGTTTGGCGGTGGCGGCGGGGCGGCGGGCTTTGGTCAGCGCGTTGCCGCCGAGCGCGGCAGCGACGTCGAGGCCGATATCATGGTGCCATTGGAGGAGGCGCTCCACGGAGCGACGCGCCAGGTCTCGTTGAAGCGAGCGGGCTCGAAAAAAGTCGAGACGTATCAGGTCAAGATCCCGCGTGGGGTGCGCGAAGGTCAGCGCATTCGTCTTGCGGGCCAGGGCGAAGCAGGGGAGCGCGGAGGGAAGAGCGGTGATTTATTTCTGCGGGTCCGCCTGGCGCGGCATCCTGACTTCGTGGTGGAAGGAAATGACCTGGTCCACGAGGTCAAAATCGCCCCGTCGCAAGCAGTCCTCGGTGACACCCTGACCGTCCCGACCTTGGAAGGGAATGCGCGACTGAAACTTCCGGCTGGCACGCAAGGTGGCCAGCGTTTTCGCCTGCGCGAACGCGGGCTGCCGGGTGTCTCGGGAAGCCGGGGCGATCTCTATGTCGCAGTCCAGATTCAGTTGCCGAAACAGTTGAGTGAGCAGGAGCGGGCGCTGTGGCAGCAACTCGCACAGTTGCGTCCGGCCGAGTCGAACAGCTAAAAGGCGGGATGAAAATTTCTCTCGGAAGTGATCACGCCGGTTTCCAATTAAAGGAAAAGGTGAAAGCGCTGGTCGAATCGCTCGGGCACGAAGTGAAAGATTTCGGCACCTTCGCCGAGACGCCCCCGGTTGATTATCCACTTTTCTGCCGGCCGGCGGCGGAGGCGGTGGCGCGCGGAGAGTGCGATCGCGGAATGGTTTTCGGCGGCTCGGGCAATGGCGAGGCGATGGCTGCGAACAAGGTGCGAGGGGTGCGTTGCGCGCTTTGCTGGAATGAGGAAGTGGCGCGCCTGTCCCGTCAGCATAACGACGCCAATGTGCTCTCACTCGGCGAGCGCGTCATCCCGGAAGAAACCGCGCTCGCAGTCGTGCGCGTTTGGTTAGCGACCGCCTTCGAAGGCGGGCGGCACGTCCCGCGGGTGCAGGAATTGGATCGATACGGTTCCTAGCGGTTCCAATCAGGCGCCGGGTGAAGGGTTCGACCCCTGCGGCGCATCGGGATTTGGAAAAGTGTCTCGATCTTCCCGCGCCGCGGAAACAGGGGTTGTTGGTCGGGAGTCGGTAAGCTGGTAGGTAGTCCGCCCGACTTTGGCAGGCTCCCAGGACCGATTCGCTCCGGGAGGAAAGAGCGAGCGCTGATTCTGAAATACTGTCTTCTCTACAGGTTCCACTGGCACCATAACTGCTATAATTACTGCACCCAGTTATGATCACCTTCTCCTATCAGGCGCGGGATACCGCCGGCCGCATCGTGTCCGGAGTGCAGGACGCCCTTAACGAAGACAACGCCGTGACCAGTTTGATGAGTCGCGGCCTGATGGTCCTGTCGCTCCAGCGCAAGTCCACCGTCACCAAAACTAAAAACAAGATCAAGAAGGTCAAGGAAACCGACCTCGTTCTCTTTACCCGCCAGCTCGCGACCATGATCGAGGCCGGCATCTCGCTCGTCCAGGCGATGACGGCGCTCTACGATCAATGCGACGCGCGGAAGCAGCGCGCCCTTCGCTTTGTCATCAGTGACGTCACCACCCGCGTGCAAGGCGGCGAAACCTTTAACGAATCGATCGCCAAACACCCGCGCGTGTTCAATCGCCTCTACGTCAGCATGGTAAAGGCGGGTGAAACGGGCGGCTTGCTCGCTGAAATTCTCGACCGGCTCGCCGGTTTCCTCGAAGCGAGCGCACGCCTGCGCAAAAAGGTGAAGTCGGCCATGACTTATCCGGTCATCGTCATCATCATCGCGTTTGCGATCACGACCTTCCTCATCGTTCGCGTCGTCCCGGTCTTTGGTGAAATCTTTGCCGACTTCGGGGCCAAGCTGCCGGCGCCGACGCAGTTTCTAATCGACGTTAGCAATTTCATTCGCGGCCAATGGTATTACCTGGTCGCGATCATTTTCGGCACCGTCTTTGGCATCCGGACATTCCTGCGCTCGAAGCGTGGGAAACAAATCTGGGACAAGTGGAAACTGAAGCTGCCCGTCTTCGGCCCGCTCATTCATAAGATCTGCATGTCGCGTTTCGCGCGCACCTTTGCGCAGCTGATCCGCAGCGGCGTGCCGATCCTGGAAGTGCTCGACATTGTCGGCGGTTCCGCCGGCAATCACGTCGTCGAAGAGAGCCTAAAAGGCGTTAGCGCAGACGTGGAGAAGGGTGACAACCTGAGCACCGCGCTGTCCCGCAAGGCAATCTTCCCGCCGATGCTATTGCGGATGGTTTCCGCCGGCGAATCGACCGGCAAGATCGATACCATGCTCGAAAAAATGGCTGATTTCTGGGACGAAGAAATCGAGGCGATGCTCGACGCCCTCACCTCGTTGATCGAGCCGCTGCTGATTGTTTTCCTCGGAGTGATCGTGGGCGGCATCGTCATCGCGATGTTCCTTCCGATCTTCAAATTGAACGAAGTCGTGTCGCAAAGCGGCAACGGCAAATAGGGATGTCAGAGAGCAAAAGCTAGGGAGAAGCTGCTCAAAAGACAGGGGAGGGGCGGATCGGGCAACCGGTCCGCCTCTTTCCGCTTTCCGCGAAAGCGCGAGCGCAACTATTCGCTCGGCGCCATCTGGTATTGCTCGATCTTTCCATCAGGCAAAATGAACGTCGTGAGCCGAAACGATTTCGTGCCGAATTTGATCAGGTAACGCCGCGCCGTCATTCCTCCGCGCAGGTTCTGAGCTTCCTGCACAAACGTCTGCGGCGCGCCTAGCGGCTGAAGAACGGCCGCGAAATCGGACAGCGCCTGTTCGGAAAAATAAGCGTTCGCATTCGCGGTGAAAAGCGCGCGATCGATTTTCCCTTGCCGGAGCGAGGAAAGAATACCCTTCATTGTCTCCAAGGATGTGCCGGTCTCCGCGTCCGTTTTGGTGAAAAGGATCGACTCGAGCGCGCCCGCAATTTGGCGGGACGCATCCGTCGCATCCATGTTCGTGAAAACGATCACGGCGGCGTGGCTGTCCGGGAAAATCTCGTTCGTCGCGGTGAAACCGGAAACTTCGCCGCCGTGCGAAACCAGGCGCCGCCCGTCGCGCATCATCACGCTGACGCCGAGGCCGTAGTTAGTGCCCGCACCGCTCGAGAGGCGCGTCTCCGTTTCCAGCTCTCGATATGATTCGGGTCGGAGAATCGATTGGTCGATCAGGGAGATGTCCCATTTTGCGAGGTCGCTCGCGGTCATGGCCAACTCGCCCGCGGCAAACATCCAGCCTCGCCCTTCTTTGGGCGCGACGCGCAGCGGGCCGCCACCATAACGCAAATATCGTTGCGGTTGTTCCGCCGCGAGCGCGCCTTCATCCGTGTTCACGACCGAGGTCATTTGCAGCGGCGCGAAGATTCGCCTTTGCAGGAAACCAAAGAGCGCTTCGCCCGCCACTTTCTCCGCGATCATTCCCGCGATGACGTAGTTGGTGTTGCTGTATTGCCACTTGCTCCCCGGGTCGAAATCCAGCGGGATCGTGGCCCAGCGCTCGGCGATTTCCGCCGCGGTGACCGGCTTCAACATCATCGGCATGACGTAATCCTGCGGCCAGAAATCCTGGTAGCCCGATGTCATCGAAAGTAATTGGCGAATCGACACATCCTTCGCTCGCGTGAGATTTGGCAACCAACGGACGACCTTGTCTTCGAGTGAAACCTTTCCTTCTTCCGCCAGGAGTAAAATCGCGGCGGCGGTGAACTGTTTGCTGATCGAGCCGATGCTGTAGCGCATCGTCTTTTCCGCGGGTCGTTTCGGATCGACCTGCGCGAAGCCATAGGC
>JBBSEO010000202.1:0-4675 GCA_038239645.1 Chthoniobacterales bacterium
AATTCGTCGAACATCAGGGCGAGCTTCAAACCGAACGTGATCGGTTCGGCGTGAATCCCGTGGCTGCGCCCGATCATCGGAGTGGTTTTGAATTCCCGCGCGCGATCGCGCACCGTCGTGCGCAAGGCCGCCAGGTCTGCCTGCAGCCTTTCCGTCGACGCTTTCATCTGCACGGCCAGGGTGGTGTCGAGAATGTCCGACGAGGTCAGCCCTTGATGAATCCAACGCGCGGCCGGCCCGACGGACGCCGCGACGTTCTCCAGGAACGCGATGACGTCGTGATTCGTCCGCTTCTCGATCTCGGCGATTTCGCTGACGGAAAATCGCGCCCGTTCGCGCACTTCTTTGGCATCTTCGGCCGGGATCTGGCCCAGGCGGGCCATCGCTTCCACTGCGAGCGTCTCGATTTCAAGCCAGATTTGGAACTTGCGCTCTTCGGACCAAATGGCCCGCATTTCCGGACGCGAGTAACGATCGATCACCGGCGAAGCATAAAGAAAAAACCGCGGCTGAACATCGACAAAAAAAATCGCTCCGGCAGAAATCTACCGGAGCGATATTGAAATTGTTGCGCGAGACGCCTTAGCAGACTTTAGCGCGCAGGAAGCGACCATTGTCTTCCACTCGAACTTGGCCGCTGCCGAGCAGGTCGGCGATCGTGGCGGCGGTTTCGCGGGTGCTCTTGGTGCAGGAGCTGACCGCGAGAATCAAGTCACCGAGGCTAAGGGTTTGCCGGGTTCGGAGGATTTGGGAGTTCTTCTTCATAAGACAGGGTAAAAGGTAGCAGGTAAGGTGCCAGACTCTTCCTCAGACACACTATCGAGTGATCTCGTTCACGAAAATCTTTGAGTCGTCAGCAATTTATCGCGGTGTTCTGACACTTCTGTATTAATTGTTGACACTCGACCGCGTTTGCTCCTTTCGTCCCGTCAGTCGGATCATCACGAAGTAAAGCAGACAAAGGACTGCCACTCCTGCGATAATCAGGTGCGATTTTGCCTTTATCGCGGTGGCCATGCTGGCTGGATCCTGCAACATTTCCGGCGTCAGCGCCGTCGCGCCAAACCAGGCCAGAACGGAGCACCAAAGCGCCGATCCCAGCAGCGTCATCAGGCTAAAGCTCGCGAAATTCATCCGCACAATTCCGGCCGGGATCGAAATCAAATGTCGAATCACCGGCAGAAGGCGCGCGAAAAAAATTCCGCCCGCTTCGTAGCGTTGCAGCCAGACTTCCGCCCGCTTCAGCTTGTCTTCGCCGATTAAAAAGAAGCGGCCCCATTTCCCGATCACTAATCGTCCGACGCCCCGCGATACCCAGTAACTCACCGCGGCGCCGAGCCAGGAACCCAGCGTCCCGCACAGGATCACCCCCCACATATTCAACTTTCCCTGCGTCGCGAGAAATGCCGCGGGCGGAATCACGATTTCGCTCGGCACCGGAATAATCGAGCTTTCCATTGCCATCAGCACGATGATGCCCGCGTAACCCCAATTCTGAACCCAGCCGAACCAAACCTGGAGAAGATGATGCATAAAGAATTGCCGATTATCGTTTTTCGCTTTTCGATTGCCGCGGAATGCCTCCTTTCCCTCACCAGGTCGCGCTCGGCAATCTGAAAGTGTGATGATTTACCGCCGCGTCCTCGCCTACTACCGCTCATTTTCTGCGGCGACGCTCGCCGGAACGTTTTTCACGCTCGTGGGCATCGCCCTGAATTTGCTCAAGCCCTGGCCGTTCAAAATTATCGTCGATGGCGTCCTCAACCATCATCCACCCTCATGGCTCCAGCAGCCGCCGGCGCGCGCGACCCTCCTGCTCTGCGCTGCTCTCGTCGTGCTCCAGCTTCTCTGGGGACTTTGTAATTTCGCGAGTAACTATCTCTTTGTAAAAGTCGGGCTGCAGGCGCTGCTTCGCCTTCGGACCGAGCTCTACGCGCGCCTGCAAAGGCTTTCGCTCAAGTTCCACGACGCGCGCCGCTCGACCGATTCCAGTTTTCGCGTCGCCTACGATTCGCAGTCGATCCAGACGATCTACAACAAAGGTTTCACCGCAATTTTTTCTGCAATCGTTACCCTGGTCGGCACCTTCGTCATCATGCTGCGGCTCGATTGGGTTCTCGCCCTCTTTTCGCTCGGCGTGGTTCCGTTTCTGGTCGCCGCGATTTATTTTTTTGCCAGCCGCATTCGCCGCGAGTCCACCACCATCCAGGAACAGGAGAGCGCGATGCTTTCGCAGGCGCAGGAAGGTTTGAGCTCGATTCGAATGGTGCACGCGTTTGGGCGCGAGGACTGGGAAGTTTCGCAATTTCAACAACAGGCCCGGGGAAGTTTGCAGGCGAACCTTCGCCTCACGCTGACGAATGTGCAGAGTGCGCTCGTGATCAGCATGCTCGTGGTCATCGGAACGGCGGTGATGTATTACGTCGGCACGTTGCATGTGCTCGCCGGGACCCTCTCGCTCGGCTCCCTTCTGCTCTTCAGCGCCTATCTGATCATGCTTTATCAACCGCTGGAGTCGCTCACTTACACCGCCTGGGCAATGGAAGGCGCGACCGCCGGTGCGCGGCGCTGCTTCGAAGTGCTCGATCGTCGCGATGACGTCGTCGATGCTCCCAACGCGCTGACCCTGACCGAAACGAAAGGCTCAATCGCGTTTGAGAACGTCGGATTTAGCTACGCCGAAGAGCGGCCGGTGCTCGAGAACGTGAACCTGACGATCGCGCCGAATCAAATCGTGGCGCTGGTCGGCGGCACCGGCGCGGGGAAAAGCACAATGCTCACTCTCGTTCCGCGATTTTACGATCCGACCGCGGGCCGCCTGACCCTTGATGGACGCGACTTGCGCACGATTGGGAAGCAATCGCTCCGTTCCCAGATCGCCATCGTGCTCCAGGATACACTGCTTTTTTCCACCTCCGTGCGCGAGAACATTGCCTACGGACGTCCCGATGCGACCGATGAAGAAATTCGCGAAGCAGCCCGGCGCGCCGAAGCCGACGCATTCATTTCGCAATTGCCCGATGGCTACGAAAGTCTGGTCGGCGAACGCGGCGGTCATCTCAGTGTCGGACAACGTCAGCGCATCGGCATCGCCCGTGCGTTCCTGAAAAATGCGCCGATTCTTCTCCTCGATGAACCGACTTCCGCGCTCGACCCCGCGACGGAAGCGTCCATCATGGGCGCCATCAAAAATCTGATGACGAATCGAACAACTCTGATCGTTACCCACCGAATCGCGACGATTCATCACGTCGATCAAATCGTCGTTTTGGAAAAAGGTCGCATCGTCGAACAGGGGCGCGGCGATGAACTGGTCCAGCGCGGCGGCGTTTACGCTCGGCTCCACTCCTCCGGGAATTTCCACAAATGAGCAACGTCGGGCCAGATCGTCGAGTTGAGCACGATTGGTGGGCGCAGCCAGTCCCGGCGAACATCGATTTCGGCGAAGGCTTCTACTGCGAAAGCGCGCAGATCTTTCGCCATCTCCGCAGCCAAAGGCCGCACGCCATCACCATCGGCCAGCATGTCTCGTGTTATGCCGGTTGCTCTTTCTCGCTCGGCGCGGACGCGACCGTAAAGATCGGTGACTTCACTCTCCTGAATGGCGCGCTCGTGATGGCGGAGGAGCGGATCGAAATCGGCTCGCATTGTTTGATTTCGTGGAACGTCGGGCTGGCCGATTCCGATTTTCATCCGCTCTCGCCCGCTCAGCGGCTGATCGACGCCCACGCCCTCGCGCCTTATCTGAAGGATCGGCCGCCGCGTCCCAAGCTTCGCACTGCGCCCGTGATCATTTCGGACAACGTTTGGATTGGGATGAATGCGATCATTCTCAAAGGGGTGACGGTCGGCGAGAACTCGGTCGTTGCCGCCGGCGCCGTTGTCACGAAAACCGTCCCAGCCAACGTGGTCGTCGCCGGCAATCCCGCTGTCGTCGTGCGTGAACTGAACTAGAGCGTTGAAGCGGAAGCGCATCATCGTCATGGGCTTCATGGGTGCCTGCCCGATCGCCGGAGTCATCTGGCAGCACCTTCACTACATCGTCGGACTGAAGAAGCTCGGACACGAGGTTTACTACATCGAGGACTCGGCCCGTCTGCCCTACAATCCGGAAACCTTTGAGGTCAACAATGAGTACGATTACGCTGCTCGTTTGCTCAGCCAGCTCGCGACGGAATTCGATTTTGCCGGGCGCTGGTCTTTCTGCGCCCGTTATCTTCCCGGAAATCCCACGGCGGGGCTCGCCCTAACGACAATTCGCCAACTTTACCGCCGCGTCGACGCCATCCTGAACATTTGCGGGACCCAGGAATTCAACCACGATCTTCTGGAAAGCGATCGTCTCATCTATGTCGAGAGCGATCCCGGCGTCGAACAAATCAAGGTTGATCAGAAGGTTCGCTCGACCGTCTCCTATCTCAAACGCCATCACGCTCTCTTTACTTTCGGCGAAAACGTCGGCCGCCAGGAATTCCCCGTCCCTACTCACCGCCTGCGCTGGCTGCCGACGCGCCAGCCCATTGCGGTCGATCTTTGGGAAACTCAGCGCTCTCCCTCGCGTGCCGCCGTCTTCACCTCCATCGCCAACTGGTCGACTAGCGGACTCAAGGATATCACGTGGCGGGGACGGAAATATCTTTGGAGTAAATCGCGCGAATTCCTCCGCTTTGTCGAG
>JBBSEO010000203.1:0-4654 GCA_038239645.1 Chthoniobacterales bacterium
ATTGCGGACGACAATCGAATAACGCGTTCCTTCGCGTCCGATGACGAACCAGCGATCCCCCGCGATCAGGCCGGGAAGGAGCCGGCCACGTTCGTCGCGCAATTCCATCAGCACCAGGCTGGCCGCGGGTTGGGAGATGATTGGCGACGCCCGGCGCAGCGCAGCCGCGTTGGCCATGGCGCGGATTCCGTCGGCGTCATTGTAATAAATCGCGGCGGTAGCGAGCGGGTGATTACGATCGGCCCGTTGGAAATCCGTGGCGGTGATGAGCGATTGGCGTGTTTCGCCCCAGCGCGTGCCCAGACCGGGCCGATCGCGCGGTGCTTCGGCGAAAGAGGCGGCGCTGCCGCTACGCTGCGACGTCGAAGAATACGTCGAGGAGGAAGGTGCGGAAGGGCCGGCGCAACCCGCCAAGGCGAGAAAGCCCGCGAGGAGTGACCATTTCATCTAGGGAGAGGGTGGGGAAGTCGATGGCGCGTCGCGCGTTTTGGCGAGGGAAAAGCGATAGCCTTCATAGACAGCGATGCCGTAGAAGAGAAGGTCCATCGGCCGAAACGACGCGGCGATGATCGATGGAATTTTGGCGTAATCGATTGCGCCCAGCGCCGTGAGCACGCCGATGTTTTCCTGTCGCGCAAAAAAGCCGACGAGCGAAAAAACATTCCCGAGCATGCAGCCGAGAAGAGCGAGGACCGCGCCGACGACACCGAAGATCGTGGTCGTGCCACGTCCGAAGCGGACGGCGTAGCCGACGAGAAAACCGATCGCGATCGCCATGAAGCCAATCTGAAAATTAGTCGTGACGGTGACCATCGCCCAAAGGAGAGCGCCGATGACGGCTGCGATCAGGCCCGCGCCCGTTGCGAGCGCGAGACTGGCGTTCGGGACCGGAGTTACTGGTTCAATGCGAGAGACGTTTTCTTCGCCATTCATCGGCCCGGTGGTTATCGGAAGAAGGGTCATTTGGCGAGCTGCTTTCTGCGCTTTGCGTGTTTCTTCTCTTGCGGCATCATCGCGCATGACTGATCTCGCGCCTGCCATCGGCATCATCGGAGGAAGCGGCCTTTACCAAATGGAGGGTGTGGGGAATTCGACCGAACATCGCCTCGAAACACCGTTCGGCGATCCCTCGGATGCGATCATCGGGGGCGAATTCGCGGGACGAACAGTTTATTTTCTGCCGCGGCACGCGCGCGGGCATCGCATTCTGCCGCACGAACTGAATCATCGCGCGAATATCTATGCGTTGCGCTCGCTCGGCGTCCGCTGGATCGTTTGCGTGACGGCAGTCGGAAGCTTGCAGGAGAAATATGCGCCGCGGGACGTGGTGTTGCCGTCGCAGTTTTTCGATCGGACAAGCCAGCGCGCCACGCACACTTTTTTCGGCGAGGGCATCGCCGCCCACATTTCGTTTGGTGAGCCGGTGTCGCATGGGTTGCGCAAAATTCTGGCCGACGCCACCCGGGCGACGGGCGTGAAGGCGCACGACGGCGGGACTTACGTCAACATGGACGGTCCGGCTTTTTCGACGCGCGCCGAATCGGAGTTCAATCGCCGCCAGGGTTTCGACGTCATCGGCATGACCAATCTGCCGGAAGCGAAGCTGGCGCGGGAGGCGGAGATCGCGCTCGCGACCCTGGCGATGGTGACCGATTACGATTGCTGGAAAGTGGAAGAGGAGCCGGTGTCGGCGGCAACGGTCTTTGGCCATTTGCTGGCTAATGCCGAGACGGCAAAGAAGATCCTCGCCCAGGCTATTCCGAATATTCCGCGAGCAGCCGATTGGCCGGAGCATCAGGCGCTGGCGACGGCGCTGATTACCGAGCGGAAATTATGGCCGGAGAAAACGGCGGAGAAATTGCGACCGATCCTTCAGCCTTACCTTTAACGGTGCGAAAACCGTTGCCGGGGACGAGGCGGGTGTAGTATTTCTGGAGATGCCCGTTCCTGCGGGAAGGGCATGGCAAATGAAAATTCTGATCGCGCTCAGCGTGGCGGCCTTGTGTTCCGCCTGCGCCACCACCCAGACGACCGTTACTTCCTACAAAGTGAAGAAACCGCCTGCGGCCGTGGTGGCAGCGAATGCAAACGAACCCGTGCCACCGGCGGAAGGTCCGCAAGATGCGCCGGCCGGAGCCGCACAGGACCCGAACCGCAATCCTGGTTTGGTGCCGACGCCGTTGTTACGGTATTCGGCGGCGTCGATGACGCCGTGACGGCGCGCCTGCGTCGTTACAGCCAAAGGCCCCAGGTCAAAAGCGAAGTGGCGTCGCTCCAGACGCCCGCTTTGGTATCGCCGAGGACGACGACGATGATGTCGCGGCCACCGCGCGAACCGCTGGCGATGAGGCAATGCCCGGCCGCTTCGGTGTAGCCGGTCTTCATTCCGTTGCAATACGGCATTCGTTTCAAAACCTTGTTCGTGTTCTCCAACTGACGCGTCCGGCCATTGGCATAGCGGAAGACGAGCTGCGGCAAACAGACGATCGAACGGAGGGTCGGATTCGCGTAGGCGGCGCGGGCGATGACGGAGAGATCGCGCGCGGTGGAATGTTGGCCGGGAATCGGCAGACCATTGGGGTTCAGGAATTCCGAGTGCGTGGCGCCGAGCGCGATCGCCTTCGCGTTCATCTTTTGCGCGAATGCTTCGATGCTGCCGGCATTGTCGCGCGCGAGACAACGCGCCACGTCGTTCGCGCTTTTCACCAAGAGCGCGCGGAGCAATTCGATCCGTTCGTAGGTTTCGCCGGGACGAATGTTGAGCTTCACCGGTTCGGCGAAAGTATCGACCGGCTCGACCGTCACCGTCCGATCGAGGTAGCCGCTTTCCGCGACAATGAGCGCGGTAAGTAATTTCTGGGTGCTGGCCGCCTGCCGCGGTTGGTCGGCGTTCTTCTCCGTCAATACCTGGCCGGTGCGCGCATCGATCACCAGCGTGGACGCGGCCCGAGTGTAGGGAACATGGTTGGGATCGGACGGGCCGCTCGGGATCGGCGCGACCGGTTCGGGCGCCGCCTCGATGGCACTCGTTTTCGCGGAATGCCGCCGGCTGGATTTCGAAGTGTGCGAGCGTTTATGAACGCCGGTCGGCCGAATTTTACCGTCGTCCTCGTCGTCACCGGTGCTAACGGCATGCGCCTGCGCGACGCAAAGCACGCCGCACACCAAGACGACAAACCAGGAACGCCACCGCTTCATGCGCGGGAATAAGTTGTAAAACACCATCCTGCAACCCCGGGAGACTAATTAGCCAGTTTTGCGCCCGCGCTGGATTAATTCGATCTCGTATCCTTCCGGTGCATCGATGAAGGCGATCGCCCCGCCATCGCCGCTGCGATGAGGCCCGTCGGAAAGCGGGTAGCCTTTGGCCGCCGAGGCTGTGGCGAACGCTTCGAGATCATCGACCTCAAAAGCGAGATGAGTGAGATCGGGCCCGACCACGACCGGCCCACTCTCGTCGAATTTGCAGAGCTCGATTTCCTCTTCGCTCCCGGGCGCGCGAAAGAAGACCAGTTGCGAACCGCGGCCTGAGGTGTGGCGCCGCGTCTCGGTCAATCCCAGAACGTCCCGGTAAAACGAGACCGTCTTTTCCAGGTCGCTCACGCGGTAGCGGGTGTGCAGTAATTTCTTGATCATCGTAATCTTATTGCCGTTATCCCGCCTCGAATTCAAATTTGGCGATGCTCTGCCTCGGAATCGATAGCGGCACCACCAGTTGCAAGGCGCTGGTGCTCGATCCCGAGAAAGGCCGGGTTCTGGCCCAGGCGCGCGCCCCGCATTCTTTCGTCGCGGATTTGCCGGCAGGCGCGATCGAACAGGATCCAGCGGTTTGGCTGGCCGCGGCAGAAAAGGCGATCACGGATTGTCTCGCGCAGATTGCCGGGCAGGAAAAAGAAATCGCCGCGATCGGCGTCAGCGCGCAACAGCACGGACTGGTCGCGCTCGGCGAGGAGAACGAACCGGTGCGCCCGGCGAAACTCTGGTGCGACATTTCGACCGCGGCGCAGGCGGAAGAATTGAATCGCGCCTTCGGCAGCAGCGAGCAAATGGTTCGTCGCACTGGCAACGCGCAGGTGCCGGGTTACACCGCGTCGAAGATTCTTTGGCTGAAACAGGAAGAGCCGGAAAATTTCGAGCACGCCCGCACGTTTTTCCTCCCACACGATTACCTGAATTTCTGGCTGACGGGCGAACGGCGCATGGAATTCGGCGACGCCTCCGGGACGGGCCTGCTCGATGTGCCGGCGCGCACCTGGTACGAGCCGCTTGCGGAATTGATCGACGCCGATCTGCTGGCAAAATTTCCGCCCCTGCGTTCGTCGAAGCAGCCCGCGGGCTTGCTGCGCACGTCGTTAGGTGAAAAATGGAAAATCGGCGACGCGGTCGTCAGTGCCGGCAGCGGCGATAACATGATGGGCGCGATTGGGACGGGCAATGTTTCGCCGGGGCGCTGGACCCTGAGTCTCGGGACCTCAGGGACGCTTTATGCTTTCGCCGAAACGCCGGTGATCGATCCGCGCGGCGAGATCTCCGCCTTCTGCGATGCGACCGATCATTGGCTCCCATTGGCGTGCACGATGAATGTTGCCAGCGCGGTCGAGCAAATGCAGGCGCTTTTCGGTTTCGATCTGAAAACGCTCGAACAGGAGGTCGC
>JBBSEO010000204.1:0-4644 GCA_038239645.1 Chthoniobacterales bacterium
CGAAGCCCAGTCCTACCTCGAAGCCGACCCCAAAGAAGGGTTAGGCTCGCTGCATTGCGTTTCAACGCGCTCTACGGCATTGCTCTTTTTCTTGCCGTCATCGCATTGACTGGTTGCGATCAAGTACGCCCTACCGGACTGGAAACCGCGGTCTTGGAGAGTCGCGGACGCGTCGTGCGAAACGGAGGTATCACGTTACGCGAGGGCGAGGCCGTGCCGTCGCGCGCCAGCATTAAGACCTTTCCCGAGGCCGAAGTGGTGCTCGCGTTCCTTCCTAATGTTCTCAGCCACGTTGAAGGAGAGGCAGAGCTCGCACCAGGCGAAATCTCTCTCGCGATTGACGGAAACGAAACAGACGATGGCATGCGCGCCCGTCGAGTGGATGTCGGCCTGACGAAGGGCTCGTATTTTTGGCGAACGCAAAGCCACTCGCTCAGCCCGACCGTCCTAACGATCCGTGGTGCACAAGGCGTCATGCGCGCGGAATCCGACGCGCTTTTCTACACCGAACAACGCTCGGACGGCCTGCGCGTCGCTTGTCTGCGCGGCCACATCTTCTTGCGGCCGCGCGAGGGCGATCATGAATCCACGATCTGGGCAGGCGAAAGTGGCTATCTTACCGAGGGCGCAAAACATTTCCATCGAAGTGATTTCTTTTCAGAAATGTCTGAAGCAGGCAAAACGGCGGAGGCCAAGATGTTGCTGGCCGCAGAGCGGCGGCGCGGGTTTTTACCTTGGTAATTCCGAACGCAATTGTCCCTTGAGGAAAAGGTTCAATTTTCCTATGATCGTTCCGCTTTTCGAGGAGTTTGGTCGAGGACACGGCGTCGGCGGCCAACTTGCGAAGGGGGTCTGCTATTTCTTGCACTCGAATTTCAACAGGCTCAAAACTCTGCGCGTGCCATGTGCTTTTGCCACGGCACTGACCTTCCTTTTAGCGACTATGCCGACTCCCAGTTTGACGGCGCAGGTTCCCCCACCTGCCCCGCCGGCAACGCCGGTTGAGCCCGCGGAACTGCCCGTGGAGGCAAACCTCCCGCCGGCCGCGGAGGAAGCGCCCACGCCGTTGCCCGAAACTGGAAACGAAGCTCCCCTGCCCGACGGCGCCGTCGTCGAAAAGACCGGGGAGGCCGTGGCGGAAACACCCCGCCGTTTCCGCTACAATCTCTCCGTGGTGGTGCGCGAGGTTTACGACGACAACGTCGGGATCAGCCAGGTCAACAAAATTACTGACTTCTACACTTCGATTGATCCAACGATCCGCCTCGGTTTCGGCAGCGCTGGCGCTGACGGGAACAATGCCATTTCGCTCGTTTACTCCCCGAGTATTTCGTTTTTCGCGAACAATTCGAACTTCGATTCCATCCAGCACGTCATCCATCTGGAAGCTGGGAAAACCTTTGGGAAATTAACGCTGAGCCTGAGCGGCGACGTCCGGCTGCTCGATGGTTCCGATCTCCGGTCCTTGAGTGACACCACTGGCCGGCAGGCGAATGTCGATCTCGGGACGCGTTCGCGCATGAACTGGTATAGCGCCAAGCTGGCCACGGCTTACGACCTCTCCCCTAAGACCTTTCTTAGTGGCGGCCTGGAGTATTCGCGCGGGGACTACGCTTCGCAGTCTTTAGCCGGCTCACAGAATTATAGCGGCAATCTTTTCATCAACTTCAATTACAGCCCGAAGCTGGTCCTGGGCCTGGGTGGAACCTATGGGTTTAATGAAACGACTTCCGCTGCTAGTTCAGCGCAGACCTATGAGCAGGTAAACTTGCGAGTGAACTATAATCCGACTGAAAAGCTCGGGATTTTGCTCTCGGGCGGCATCGAGTTTCGGCAGCTCGGCGGAAGCAACGGCGGCTCCTATATGTCGCCTGTCTTCGATCTTACGGCGAACTACAAACCTTTCGACGGCACGACGATCTCGGTCGATGGCTCCCGTCGCACGCAGAATTCCGCCGCCATCTCTGGCAGCGATTTTGCTGAGACAGATCTTCATTTCACCGTGCAACAACGCTTTTTCCAACGAATCTTCGTCAGCCTCAGCGCCGGGTACCAGAACCTGCAATACTTCAGCGCGCTCAGTGGGATGAACATCGGGCGGACGGATGATTACTATTACTACCAACTGGCAATCGACGGGAACATTACCCGCTACCTGAACGCTGGCCTTTACTATCTCCACCGCGAGGACAATAGTACACTCGCCTTCTACGGTTTCAGCGATAACCAGTACGGTTTTCGCGCCTCCCTCGCCTTCTGATTTTATGTCGCTACGCCTCTTGTTTGCTTTTTACTTTTTCGTTTTCTGCGTATCGGTCCCGGCGCAATCTCCCGTTTCCTCGGCCGCGCCGCCGCCCGCGCCGCCGCCGCGGTCGCTGCTCGATACCAACACGGCATCGACTAACAATGGTAATCCCCTGCCCGCGACCGTCAGCGCGCCCGCCGGCTACCTGCTCAGCCCCAACGATCAGGTCGCAGTCGAAGTCTTCGGCGAAGACGATTTGCGCACCACCGCCCGGCTCAACGCGGAAGGGAACGTGAGCGTTCCACTGCTCGGTTCCATTCGCCTCGCCGGTCTCTCCCTGACCCAGGCGGCGGCGCGGTTGACCCAGCTTTACGGTCGCGATTATCTGGTCAATCCGCGCGTTAACGTCATGCTCCTCGGCTACGCCCGGCGCCGCTTTACCATGCTCGGTCAGGTCAATCGCCCCGGCAGTTACGATCTGCCCGATGGCGCGCAAGGGGGCATCGATATCCTCGAGGCGGTCGCCATGGCCGGGGGCTACACCCGCATCGCCGCCCCGGAGCGAATCAGTGTTCGCCGGAAAAAAGCGTCGGGAGGGGGCGATGAGGTCATGCGGGTCGATGCGAAACGAATCGGTCGCGGTCAGGGTAATGGCTTCACCGTCCTCGCGGGCGACACCATTACCGTCGGCGAAAGCATTTTCTAGCGTGGCGTGAATCTTGTTCTAGTTTTGCTACCCTGCCGATGAGTTCACCCACCCCCATTGCCGCGGGCGGCAATCGCGCGATTAATCCCGCGATCGACGTTATGATGGAGCCGCAACGCGGTTTCAATCTTCGGCAATTCTGGCACGCGCTCCTCGAGAAAATCTGGATCGTGGCCCTTTGTGTGCTCGCCGGCCTTTTTATCGCGCTCGGTTACCTGGCAAGGACGCCGAAGATCTACCAGGCGCACGCAGTCATGGAGGTCGATTTCCAGGAACCAACCTTCGTTGCCGGTGAGGATTCGCCCGCCCGGATGCGTTCGATGTTCCTGGCCAGCCAGGAAGCGCTCCGCACAATCGAGCAAAATCTCACTAATCGATTGATGCTCTCGCGCGTCATCCGTGCGGAGGGTTTGGCGGAGGATAATGGCGTGGCCTTGCTGGGATCGAGTGTCGTTCAGAAGTCAGAGAAGACGACTCCCGTTCCTACTCGCACGACGCGCGACCAGCCGGCGCTAGTGCAAGGGATGAGCTTCACCCCGATGGAAGACGCGCTGGCCGGCGCTCTCTCCGGGATGGTGAAAGCCACCGTCCGCCGCGGCACGCGCCTGATCGATCTTTTCGTCACCAACCGCGATCCCATCATGGCCCAGCGCCTCGCTGAAGCCGTCGGACGTGAATACATTAGGAATGCGATCGAGCGGCGAGCAAATTTCAGTCAGGATACGCTGCGTTACCTGGTCGAAGAAGAAGAGCGCCTGAAGGTGAACCTCCAGAAAAGTGAAGCTGCGGTCGCGGAGTACAAAGAGAAGAACCCGGATGCGCTTCAGCTCGGCGGCGGGACCGCGGCCACGGGCAGCCAGACCGGCTCCGGCTCCGGCGCCGGCGGATCACGCGGTGGGATTGTTGAGGATAAGTTGCAGGATATCAGCTCGCGGATGACCCAGGCGCGCACCGACCGTTTTCGGTTGCAGGGCGAACTGAAACAAATCGAGATCGCCGGCAACGATCTGGAAAAGCTCCTCGCCGTGCCGAGCATTGCCACTTCCGCTCCTGTCGTTGAGGCCAAGCGTGCCGTGACTCAAATCGAAGCGGACATCGCGACCCTGGCGCTCCGCTACAAGGAGAAGCATCCGCGGATGATGGCGGCTCGCGCGGCTCTGCGGGAGGCGCGGGAGAACCTGCGAAGAGTGGCTGTGTCGCAGCCGGAAATTTTGAAGAATGCGATCGCACAATCGAACGCCACGGAATCAAACCTCGGTGACGCCTTCAAGGAACAGCAGGGCTCAGCGATGGCGTTGAATCGGACCGCGATTGGATTCCAGGAGCTGGCACGACAGGCCGAGAGCGATCGCGCTCTTTACGAAAGTGTTCTCCGACAGATCAAAGCGACAGATCTTACGAAAGATATCAAAACCAATGCGGTCAGCGTCGCCGAACACGCGGTCGTTCCGCGGCAGCCGGTGAGCCCGGTTCCGGCGAAGACAATTCTCTTTGGCCTTCTCGGAGGCCTCGCCGCTGGCCTGGGATTCGTTTTCGGCGCCGATGCTCTCGACCGCTCGCTCAAAACAGTGGATCAGGCCGAGCAGGTTCTTGGTCTTCCCGTTCTCGCTGCTCTTCCGGAAACGAAGGAATCCGAATCCAAGGATAAGAAATCAGACGCGCCGCCGGAAGCGGCGAAGTATCGCCTCGTTGA
>JBBSEO010000205.1:0-4632 GCA_038239645.1 Chthoniobacterales bacterium
ATGATTCCGCCGGCGGCGAGTGAGATCAGAGAATCGTCCATTAATTGCATTCCCTGCTTCCGTCCGGTCTGGATGATGCCGGGCAACATGAAGGTGCGCGCCTCGCGGATGACATTCGAGACCGCCGGTGTGTTCGTGAGCGTCTCCAGCGCGAGGACGCGGCCCTGACCGTCGGCGCGCGGCACCAATTGCTGGCTGATAATTCCGCGCAGCGATTCGCTCACCATGACGCGAATCTGCTCCTGCTGGTCCGGCGGAAAGACATCGAGCAGGCGATCGAGCGTGCGCGATGCGTTCCCGGTGTGCAACGTTCCGAGAACGAGGTGGCCGGTTTCAGAAGCAGTGATCGCAAGCGAAATCGTTTCAAGATCGCGCATTTCCCCGACCATGATGACGTCCGGATCTTCGCGCAGCGCGCCTCGCAAGGCCGCGCCGAAGGAGCTGGTATGAGTGTGCACTTCGCGCTGGGTGATATGGCAACCTTTTGATTCCAAGACGTATTCGATCGGATCTTCCAGGGTAATAATGTGTTCGCGCCGCTCGAGGTTCACCTGCTCGACCAGCGCCGCGAGCGTGGTGGACTTGCCGCTGCCGACCGATCCAGTGACCAAGACAAGTCCGTTGTGATAGCGGGTCAAAAGCTTGAGATGATCGGGCAAGCCCAGCTCGTCCATCGTTCGCACGCGGGTGCTGATGATGCGGAAGACGAGATCAATTCCGAGGCGTTGGCGGACGGCGCTGGCACGGAAGCGGGCGTTGGAATTGGCGTAGGCAAAATCGGCATCACCGCGGCGCGCGAGCGACTCCTGCTGCTCCGCGGTGAGGAAACCTTCCGCCAGCCGCTGAGTTTCCGCCGCCGTGAGCCGCGGCGCCTCCGGCCAGATAGGGAGAAGTTGACCGTGCATCCGCCAGATCGGCGGCGAGTTTACTCCGAGATGAACATCGGAAGCACCGGCTTGACGGCCGATCTCCAGAAACTCATCGACATGACGCAAATGGGGGACGCTCATGGAGCGCGCGGATCATGCCCTGTGGCGCGGATGGCGTAAACAGCAAAGGTGCGAGCGCGCCGTCTCAGGCGGGCGGCCCGGAGCGTCGATTCGCAAATCCACTCAGTTTCTGGCTGACAAACTTGATCACGAGCGGGCGCAGCAGGTCGCTGAGCAATTTCACGCCGGCGATGGCAAAGCCCGCCTGCGCCACGCCTTCGCCCGTCTCTTTCTTTTTTCCGAACAAACCGAGCTTCGGCGTTTTGACGTAAACCTTCTTCGTCCGCGCCGGCGCCACCGCCATGAGGGTGCCGAGTAATCCCAGCGCTCCCGACCAGATGACGGGCGAATGCCGAAAAGAGCTTTTGATTTTCCGGGGAAAATCGAGCTCGTAACGAAGCCCGCCCAGCTCGCGCCCCATCCGCTGGCGCGAGAGCGCAACGTCGCTCTTTAGCGCTGCTCTGTCTTTCCGAGGGATTTCAGCCATGCCTGATCTCGTTTCAGTTCTTCGCGCGTGTCGGCGAAAAGCCGGCCGCGCAGTTTTGATTTTGCCAGAAAAACACAGGCGACCGCCAGCGCCAGGTGCAATACGCCCACGCCGAGCGCGATCCACGTCCAGGAAATCCCGGTGCGATGCGCGATCCCAACAATGAGTGATCCAAGAATGAAAATGTAACCGAAGATAACCGCGATGAGCGCGCCAACGCCGAAGGCGACGACCGCAATCAGCTGCAACAGGACTTCGCGCGATTCGGCCGCCAGCAGCGCTCCACGCGTTTCAATGAACGAGTAGAACGCACTGACAAGACCGACCGCATTGTCGATCAATCCCGCGTGACCCGCCGGATTGCGCGGCCGCCCGGCCCAGCCGCTCATCGGCTAACGACGGCAGACCAAGCCCAGAACGAAACCAACTCCGAGCGCCGTCAAGACCGCGCGCATCGGATTGTCGCGCACGTAATCTTCGCCATCTTCCTGCAGCGTGCGGGCGCGCACCTTCGCGTCATCCCAGACCTGCGTCGCCTTATCACGATAGTCGTCGGCCATGGAAGAAGCCGCTGATTTCAAATCTTCCGCTGCGCGTTTCGCGTGCGTTTTGCTGCTGTCCAATTTGCTTTGTGCTTCGGGGCTCGTCGCGCCGCCCATTCCCTGATTCATGCTTTCGTTAGCCATTTTCGTTCCTCCAGTTTGTTTCCTAATTCTGCCGCTACGACACCATACGGCATCGCGCCCCAATTACCAAAACGGTTCTCACGCCGCCTGCGCTTGTAAGATTCTTCTATGGTTCGCGAAAAATGATCCGCGCCTTCGTTAAATCGTAGGGGGAAAGTTCAATCGACACCTTGTCGCCGGGAACGATCCGGATGAAATGTTTGCGCATTTTTCCGGAAATGTGGGCGAGGACATTGCGCTGGCCCGGCAGATCGACCCGGAACATTGTGCCCGGCAACACCTGCGTGACCGTGCCTTCCGTGACAATCTGCTCTTCCTTCGCCACGCGCACAAGATAATACGGGCGGCACTGACTTCAACTCCGCCAGCCTCCGCCTTACGGCCCGCCCGCTCGGAAATTCTCGAGCGAAATCGCGGTCAAATATTCACCCTCTTCCTGCCGTTTCCACCAGGCGCCCGTCGCTCGTTTTTCGGCGGCGGCGGTGAACCGATAGGAAAACGCCCTCACCCGGACGTAGCGCGGTGCGCCCTTCGCAAACGGATTTTGCGCCAGCAGATTAGTCACCGCTGGCTCGTTCAGGAGCAATTTTTTCAGGAACTGCTGAAACCAGAATTCGTGTTCCGGACGGCCGAGAGCGGCGAACCACATCTGCCAATCGAGCCGCGGCTGATCGGGCGCGACCCAGCGCGGGGCGCTTCTCACATCGCCGGCCTTGAATTTGAAGACGTAGGATTTCCAATCGACGCCGGCGGCGCTGCCTTCGACTTCCAGCTCCGGACGCTCGCGTGTCATCTGCCGGAAGAGGCCGTAGCCATTCACAATTCGGAACGACTCCATCCGGTCGTAAACCGCTCCCATCCCCGAGGGCAAACGGCTCCCCGGGTGAATGCTTTGGTAGCAAAGCCAGAGATTGAACGGCAGCGTCAGGACGAGAACGATGACGGCGGGAATGCGCGCCCAGCGCGACGGCGAAGTCACGCCCTCGGCACCGACATTCTTGCTTCGGATCAATCTCCGCCAGCTCGCGTCGTCGATCAGCAGGAAACAGAGGGCGACAGTGAGCAAATTAAAGAAACCGTAATTCCCCGTGAGCGCGATCGCGCCCTGCAGGATCAGGAGCAATCCCGCGGCAGCGAGGCGCAGCCGGCGCGGCCCCCAGATGAAAAAGGGCACCACGATTTCGACGGCCAGACAGAAACCAACCGAGAATTTCCGGAACCATTCCGGATCCTGCGCCGCGGACCAGGCCAGCGGAGTCGGCAGCGGCTGGGTCCAATAGTGGTAATCGAGCGCGGTCAGGTTCCACCAGCAATCATCGCCCGCGGTCAGCTTCACCACTCCGGACATGAACATCAGTTTGAAGAGCAAAAGCTTGAGGAGAAACAGACCGATCGCCGGAACGCGCTCGTGTTTGCGTCGACGCAGGGTCCATCGCCACGGCGCGAAGAAAAGCGCAAGAAATCCCGCTTCCAGTAAAAGGATGTCCCACTGGAAACTGAGGAAATCCTGCCCGGCAAGTGTGAGCGAAAGATAGCTCGCGAAACACCAGCCCAGCGCCGCGATCGGCGCGAAGCCAAAGATCAAAGCAAGCGCAGCCACCGCCCCGCTGCCGCAAAACAAATGCAACGCCGTGTTCGAGGAACCGAACCAGCAGAGCGTAGGCAGAAATTGAAACGCCCGCGCCCCGTCGGCAGCCTTGACCGCCCGCAGAAATTCCCCGACCGGCAGGATCCCGCGCGCTCCGATCAGGCCATCGATCTGCAACCAGAGCGAAGCAAAGGCGATGAAATACACCAGGCCGAGCAGCCGCAGAAAAATATCGCGCGTGAGAACGTAACGCGGCGCGCGCACGTCATCGCCCCAAAAAGTCCGCGAGAAAAAAGAGACCACCCCGCGATGACGCGAAACCGTCCGATACGCCGCCTCGGACAACGTCGCGAACCAGCGCGAGCGCTGATAAAGCGCCAGCGGCCAGCCGCGGTTCGGCGCAAAAGCGAGCGAACGATAAACTGCGTCGGCGCCAACGTGCGTTTCGCCGCCGGGCAAAACGAGCACGACCGATTTCTGGAATTGCTCCGCCGGAATCTCCGGAAACGAAACTTCCTGCGACGGCGCGTAGGCGACGGCCTCGCCGGTCAGCCCGCGCCAGCGTTCGATCCAGCGCCGGCAAAAATGACAATCGCCATCAAAAATGAGCAACGGTTTTGACGGCGGATTCGAGACACGCACGTCTCATCATCGCGCAGAGGCCGCACCGCCACAGCGAAAATCGAACTGCCTCAGGGCCAGCATTTGTTCATCTCAACATCCGCAACACCAGATCGCTCCCGACATCACCCTGTAGCGGCGATCCATGACCGTCGAAAAACCGTTCGCGGGAATGATTACAGAGAGCTCTTTCAGCATTTAGAGCTTCTCGGCGTTTGCTTCTCAAAAAGCATAGAGATGTGGGACCGACCCCTTTCACTC
>JBBSEO010000206.1:0-4624 GCA_038239645.1 Chthoniobacterales bacterium
GCTCGTTTCCAGGTCGTGAATGATTTCGTCGACCGCCTGCTCCAGAGCGACCAAACTGATCGAGCGTTTTTCGAAAGCTTTGGCCAGACTGTTGACCAGCTTTCGCCGGTCGAACGGTTCGTGCGAGCGATCGCGTTTCACCACCCGTAAATCGGTGCGCTCGATCTCTTCATATGTGGTGTAGCGGAATTCGCATTGGAGGCACTCGCGGCGACGGCGGATGCTGAGGCCTTCGCGGGATTGGCGCGAATCGATGACTTTGTCCTCACGAGACCCGCACTTCGGACAACGCATAGTGTTGACCTTTTCAATTATCACACCACTAATGGTAGTGCAAGTCCCTTATGCGAATGTGCACCCTCCCATCTTTATCTGCCGCCGAAAGCTGACCACTGAAACTCTATCCCCGCGTTCGCGAAATCCTTTGCCCCACCTTGCCTGGCCTCATCGGTTTGGGCCTGCCTCGCAACCGGAAGGGCGAGGTTTTCGCTGACGAGGGGTTTTCTCGCCTATGGCGCGGTCGAAGCGGCTGAAGGAAAAGTTCCGAATCGCGATTTTTTCAATGTCCAACCTCCCCTGCTCTTCCTCCTCGTCTGGGGTGTTTTGTTTTTCTGCCAATTCAACTCCTCCCCGACCACGGTGAGGTCAAGGTTTACGCTCCTCGTTAGCGCGGCGGAAATTCGAACTCTGCCTTGTCTTTCTTCTGCGACAAAACGAGGTAGGCCGAAAATTTGTTTCCTCGCTTCGAGATAAAATCCTCGATTAATGGGGAGCGACCATCAGCGAGCAGTTCCTGCACTTCGGTCGGGGTGATCTCGTGTTCGCAGAGCTTTTTCGTCAGCTTGAACACCGCCCGATTATCCTGATCCGGTTTGCGCACGTAATAGCTGTCCTCGGTCTCCACCAGTTCACCGGCGTGCATTTTACTCTCGCCCACGACTTTGGCCTTCGATAGGTCGACTTTCGCTCGCGGCTTTCGCGCTACTGGCTTCCCGTCTTTGTCGGTCTTCGGTGCCCGCGGCGGAAACTCCCAGCGAATTTTGTCCTCGTTCCTAACGAGAAAGGCATCGAAGGGGCGACCCTTTTTCGAAATGAATCCCTGAATCAATTCCGTCTTACCGCTCTCGATCAGGCGGACGGCCTGTTCGCGCGGAAGTTCCTTTCGGCACATTAGCCGCGGAACTCGAAACGCCTGGCGCCACTCGCCATTGTCCCGCTCGCGCAAGACATAATTCGATCCCACCTCGCACAACTCCGCGCCCGTCGCGGGATCGGTCCAGAACGACGACACCGAAGCGAGATCCACCTTGTCGCCGAAATCATATTCCGCCTTCCACTTCCCGGTCTTCTCGTCTTTCGCCAGCCGGAGCACCGCCGAAAATGGCGCGCGCGTCTTGGCCGAGATGAATCCGTCGAGCGGACCGACCGTCCCTTTCTCCACCAGTTCGCGCACTTCCGCTTCCTCCATCCGCCGGCCACCGATGACCTTGTAGATCATGAATTCGCCGTCTTGCGATTTGTAGCCGCGCAAGGTTTCGCGCAGCGGCTTTTTATCGGTCGGCGAAAAGATGTCGGTCTCACGCGCGACCGAATCGTCTTCCTCGAATTCCTTTACCCGCGCGACGATGCCCTTCGTCTCTTCGACGATCCCGGCCATGAACTTCGCGCGCGAAAACTTTCCGCGCGTCATCTCGCGGAGCTGGTGCTCCCATTCTCCTGTCATCGCAGGACTCGTTAGGTCGGAAGCTTTCACAGCTTCCAGAAATTGAATGAGCTGTTCGGCCTTGGCGGTAGGGACGAGTTCTTTCTCGCGACGATCAATGTATTTCTGATTGATCAGACCGTCGATCGTATCCGCGCGCGTCGCCGGCGTGCCGAGGCCGCGTTCCTTCATCGCTTCAGCCAACTCCTCGTCGTCGACGAGTTTGCCCGCGGTTTCCATCGCGGAAAGAAGGGTGGCTTCGGTGTAACGCGGCGGCGGCTTGGTCGTTTCCGCATGTGAAGTCGCCTCCAGCGTCTTCGCTTTCTGATTGTCGGACGCACTCAGCGCAGGCAATGATTTCGACTTATCGTCGTCCACCGAATTGCGACCGTAGACTTCCAGCCAACCGGGCGACTTCAGGACTTTGCCCTCACTCTTGAAGCGATGCGCCGAGACCTGGCTGAAGCGTGTCGTGACATCGAACTCGGCCGCGGGATAAAACGCCGCGACGAAGCGACGAGCCACCATGTCGTAGATCTTCGTCTCCGCTTCGTCGAGATGCTTCGCTTCCGACGTCGTCGGAATGATGGCAAAGTGGTCGCTGATCTGGGCGTTGTTGAAGATTCGTTTGTTTGGGCGCACAAAACCAATCGCCTTGCGCGCGTGGCCCTCAAGTCCGCCGGAAAGATTTTCCAGCGCTTGTTTCGCGACCGGCACGTAATCCTCCGGCAACGCCCGCGCATCGGTTCGCGGATAAGTCAGCATCTTGTGCTTCTCGTAGAGCGCCTGGGCGATCTGCAACGTGCGCTTGGCGGAAAAACCACAGCGGCCGTTCGCTTCGCGCTGCAAGGTCGTGAGATCGTAAAGCCGCGGCGCGATTTGCGTGCTCGCCTTCTTCTCTTCGCTGACCTGAGCCAGCGGATGGCCCGCGCAGTCGGTCACGATCTTTTGCGCCGCCGCTTCGTCCCACAGTCGATCGACACGATCGTGTTCATCGCCGTTACGCTTGAAATCCGATCGCTGGTAAACGCCTTCGTATTCGCCCTGGGCGATCCCGAACTTCGCCGTCACGCGCCAAAAATTGCGCGGCTTGAAACTGCGTATTTCCAGCTCCCGACCGTAAACGATCGCAAGCGTAGGAGTCTGGACGCGGCCGACGCTGGCCACATTGCCGGCCCGTGAGCCGAACATTCGTTTGGTCAGGGCGCGGGTGCCGTTGATGCCGATCAGCCAATCGCTCTCACTGCGGGAACGGGCGGCGTCGGCCAGCCCTTTCATCTCGTCGCCCTCGCGCAAATGTTGGAAGCCATCGCGAATCGCCTGCGGCGTCATCGATTGCAGCCAGAGGCGCTTCACCGGGTGCTTGTTCTTGGCCAGTTCCGCCAGGTTGGTGAAAATCAACTCGCCTTCGCGTCCAGCGTCGCAGGCATTCACCACCAAACTGATATCCTTGCGGCCGATCAGCTTCTTGAGCTGAGTGAAACGATCCTTCGAACTTTCGCTCGGCTTCAGCTGAAACTTTTCCGGAATGATCGGGAGCGTCTCCAACCGCCAGAAGCCATATTTTTTCTTGTCGATATCTTCCGGCATGAGGAGTTCGACGACGTGCCCGACCGCCCACGAGATCACGTATTGATCATTTTCGTATTGCTCCTTCGCTTTCGCGATTTTCCCGAGGGCGCGGGCGATGTCCCCCGCGACGCTCGGTTTTTCGGCAATAACCAGAATTTTAGACATGAGCTGACCCCGCACGCTTTCAGCTAGCAAGTCGCAGACGATTTACGCCAGTTTCACGAAATGATTTCCTGGCAGCTGCTTGACGAGCCGCTTTAGCTCGAGGCGCAGGAGGGTAGAAGAGACCGTCGGGGTTGGCAAATTGCATTTGGCGGCAATGGAATCGATGGCCGTCTCGCTCGTGTCAATGGCTTCATACACACTCCGCTCCGCCGCCGACATCTCGGGCAAGGGTCGTGCCGCAGCCGTCTGGACCTTCGCTTCCGGCAGCAAAATCTGGAGATCATCGAGGATATCCGCCGCATCCATGACCAGCTTGGCGCCTTGCTGGATGAGGCGATTCGACCCCATCGCGCTGGGCGCATTAATGTGGCCGGGCACCGCGTAAACCGAACGGCCCTGCTCGACTGCCTGCGAGGCCGTGATGAGCGCGCCGCTATTTAAGCCGGCCTCGACGACTAAAATTCCCTGGCTGGCGCCGCTAATGATGCGGTTGCGCATCGGGAAGGTTTGCCGATCGGGTTCAACCGTCATCGAAAATTCCGAGACGACGGCTCCGTTCCCGCTCCGGATCTTTTCCGCCAGCGCTGCATTCTCCGGCGGATAGAGATGGCCAAGGCCGGAGCCGATCACTGCGATGGTTCGACCTTTGGCGGCGAGAGCGCCCTGATGCGCCGCGGTATCGATTCCGCGGGCGAGCCCGCTGATGATGGTCAAACCCGCGTAGGCCAATTGATACGAAAGCTTCTTGGCTGCCTCGGTTCCATAATGGGTTGTGCGCCGCGACCCGATCACGCCCATGGCATGATGATCGCGTTCCATAATTTCGCCCCAGAGATAAAGCACGATCGGCGGCGCGTGGATCTCGCGCAGCGAGCGCGGATATTCCGGTTCTGCCGGCGTGATCACGCGCGCGCCAGAAGCATGCACACGTTGTAATTCACTCGGGAGATCGACGGTCGATTCCCAGTTCGCGATTTGCGTCGCTACCTCCGCGCCGATTCCATCAACCGCGCGCAATCGATCGCGCGGCGCGGTCAGAATTTTTTCCGGGGAGCCGAAAACCTCGATCAGCCGGCGCAGCCTTACCGGACCCATCGTCGGCAGCATGTTGAGGACGATCGAAGCTTCGGTCGCGTTCATGATCAATGAATCACCGAGGCGAAATTCCTTTTTCCATCCTCGACC
>JBBSEO010000207.1:0-4621 GCA_038239645.1 Chthoniobacterales bacterium
CACAAAGGCGCGGTGCTTAATCAAATCTCCGCCTTCTGGTTCCAGAAATTCACTTTCGCGAAGAATCACTTTCTCACGGCGGATTTCGAAGATTTTCCGAAATCGCTCACTTCCTTCCGCGATCAGCTCGCCGGCCGATCCATGCTCGTGCGCAAAACCGAGCCGCTACCGGTCGAGTGCGTCGTGCGGGGTTACCTGGCCGGCTCGGGTTGGAAGGATTACCAGACGAGCGGGGAAGTTTGCGGGGTGAAATTACCAGCGGACCTGGCCCTCGCCTCAGAATTGCCCGGTCCAATCTTTACGCCCTCGACCAAGAACGAAGCCGGGCACGACCTCAATATCGATGCCGGCGAAGTTGAGCGCATGATCGGTCCCGAGCTCATGGAGACAGCGCGCGATCTCAGCCTCGAAGTTTACTCAGCCGGCTGCGCCTACGCCGCCACCCGCGGAATCATCCTCGCCGATACCAAGTTTGAATTCGGAAAATTCGGCGACGAATTATTGTTAATCGACGAGTGTCTCACGCCGGATTCTTCGCGCTTCTGGCCAGCCGATCAATATGTCGTCGGGCAAAGTCCGCCCAGTTTCGACAAGCAATTCGTGCGTGATTATCTCGAAACCCAGGATTGGAACAAAACCGCGCCTGGCCCCGGATTGCCGCGGGAGGTGATCGAAAAAACGAGCGCGAAATACCTTGAAGCGTTCGAGCGCCTGACCGGCTCGCCCCTGCGCCAATGATTCGGCGCGAACCAGACGCTACTTCAGTAAGTCGCCCACGAGTTGGCGCTCTTCTTTTAATTCGTTCACGCTCGCGTCGATCTTGCCCCGGCTGAATTCATTAATCGTTAGCCCGGTGATAACTTCTGCCTTGCCCTCATTCGAACGGACCGGGAAACCGCAGATCAAATCTTTCTCGATCCCGTAGTCGCCGCGCGAGCAGAGCGCCACGCTGTGCCAGTCGCCCTTTGGGGTTTCCGTGGTGAGCGAGCGCACGGTGTCGACGACCGCGTTCGCCGCTGAGGCCGCGGACGAAAGACCGCGCGCCTTGATGATCGCCGCGCCGCGCTGTTGCACGGTCTTGATAAAAGTCTCTTTCAGCCAGGCCTCATCGCCGATCACTTCGTTCGCTGCTTTGCCGTTGATCCTGGCGTTATAAAAATCCGGATACTGCGTCGCGGAATGGTTACCCCAGATTGTCATGTTTGAGACCGCGGTGATCTCGACGCCCGCTTTCTCCGCCAGTTGGGCTTTGCCGCGATTTTCGTCGAGGCGCGTCATCGCGAACCAGCGATCGCCCGGGACATCTTTGGCGTTGTTCATCGCGATCAGGCAATTGGTGTTGCAGGGATTTCCCACCACCAGGATCCGCACATCCGACGACGCATTTTTTTGAATCGCCTGGCCTTGCCCAATAAAGATCTTGCCGTTGATCCCGAGCAAATCGCCGCGCTCCATCCCGGCTTTGCGCGGAATACTGCCAACCAGCAGGGCCCAATGCACCTCGCGAAAACCCTCCGCCAAATCCGCCGTCGGCGTGATCGATTTCAACAGGGGAAACGCGCAGTCCTTCAGCTCCATCACCACGCCTTCGAGCGCGGGCAGCGCTGGCGGAATTTCGATCAACGATAGCGCCACCGGCTGTTCCGGGCCGAACATGGCACCAGAGGCAATCCGGAAAAGGAGCGAGTAACCGATCTGGCCGGCCGCGCCGGTGACGGCGACTTTGATGGGCGAATTCATCCGCTTTCTTTAGCCACAGATGAACGCAGATGAAACACAGATTTTCAGGGAGCGGCGAAATCGCCGGCGGCCTCACCTGTCTCAGTCATCTGTGAAAATCTGTGTCAATCCGTGGCGGAATTTCTTCCGCTCTCCCCAATCAGGTCGCGCACCAGCTTCATCCGGCGGCGCACGCTCGGACTCGCGCTCAACTGCGCCATCGTCCGCGGCAGCCGCGTCGCCCAGTTTCCGGCCGTCGCCGTCCCCGGGACGTTGAACCGGTCCGAGCGCGAAAGCAGATCGGTGATCATGAGAATGGCCACCTCTGAATTGCACTGGAAAAGAGCGCGCGTCATCGCGGGAAAAAAATCGCGTTCATACTCCAATCCCTCCCGCGGTTCGATCCCGGCGAATTGCGCAATCAAACGTAACTCGTGCGCCGCTTGATCGCGGGAGGGATGGTTGTCCTCCGTCGCTTCCGTCCAGAGCTCACGAATTGGTTTGTGATCGTGGGTCGAGTACGTCGCGACCGAAAGTCGCTCGTATTCGGAGCCCGGCGTCACCTGCCCGTTCGTTATTTCCCACTGCGGAATTTTGAAACCGGCGATGCCGAGTTTCTGTAAACTTGGGCGCACATACGGCGGGACCGTTCCGAGATCTTCGCCGATGACGCGCATGTCGCCGCTTTCCGCCATCACGACATGCAGATATTCCTCGCCCTCGCGCTCGTTCGCCGCGCAATTTTCCGCGCTCGCGTCATCGCGCGGCGCAAAATGCGGAAAGCGTCCGCCCGTTTGCGCCAGCATCTCTTCCCACGATAACGGGAGGATGCGGGTGTTCAGTTCCGGCCGCCACGGGAACGCGTAAATGCGGTAAAAGCCAAGCACATGATCGATCCGGTAGGTGTGAAAGAAACGGCTGACCCCGCGAATTCGCCGGCGCCACCAGGCAAAAGTTGTCGTCCGCATCGCCGGCCAGTCGTAAACCGGGATGCCCCAGTTCTGGCCCCACTTCATCGTAAATTCGTCGTCCTTGAAATAAGGCTCCGGCGGCGCGCCGCCCGACCAATCGAGCTGAAAAATTTCCCGATCCGCCCAGACGTCGGCGCTGTAATAGCTGACCCCGAAGGGAATGTCGCCCATCAACGCGACCCCGCGCTCCTGGGCATAGGCGCTGACGGCGCGCCATTGCTCATCGGCGATCCATTGTTCGTAGCGAATGAAATTTTTGCGGGTGATGATCTCCGCGCGCGTCTCTTCCGATTGCAGGCCCAGCCAGGTGCGAGCGCTCTGCGGGTCGCGCAGGTCCGGCAACCACGAATCCCATATTTCGCTTTGACGGGCGCGGGTCATGAAAGCGCGGAACGAAGCGTAGTCATCCAGCCACGATTTTTCGCGCTCCCAAAATTCGGCAAAGGCCTGTCGCCGCGCCGCGCTCCCATTCTGCTCGAAGTTGTGATAGGCGCGGTCGAGCAGTTCGCGTTTCAACTTTCGCACCTGTGCGTATTTCACCGGGCCGCGGCGGAGCGATGCCTTGCTCGTGGCAATTCCAGCGTCGAAATCGGCCGCGGTTAATTCTTCCGGCGAACCCGGCGCGAGATAAAGCGTCGTCGGCTCGATCGCCATCGAGCTGATCGCGTTGTAGGGAGAATTATCGCCGCCGAGCTCGTTGATCGGCAAGAGCTGGACCAGGCGGAAACCGCCGGCGCGAGCCCAATCGATGAATTGGCGCAGCGTCTCGGTGTCGCCGATGCCAAGATCGTTCTCGCTCCGCAGCGCAAACAGCGGCGTCAGCACTCCCGCGATCTTCTTCTCTGGTGAATCTTCCATCTTTTCAGCCACGACGGATGTTCCAATCTTCCACCAGCGTGTTCGGTATCTCCTTCAGGAAGCGGGACGGTCGCTGGAAAACATCGCCGTAGCCCGCGTTCAACCGCATCTGCGGGTAACTGAGGTAGAGCTCGTCGCGGGCGCGTGTGATCGCGACATAGAAAAGGCGGCGCTCCTCTTCAATCGCCTCGCGCGTTTCCAGCGAGCGACTGCTCGGAAACATCCCGTCAGTCAGCCAGATGACGAAGACGGCGTGAAACTCGAGGCCTTTCGCCTGATGCACGGTCGAAAGATTCACCGCTTCATTGTCGGCGGCATTATTTGGGGCCGCTTCCGCGTCGACATTGCTGATCAAGGCCAACTGCGAGAGAAACTCCTGCACATTCGTGAACTGGCGGGCAAAAGCGGCGAGTTGGTTCAAGTCCTCGCGGCGCAACTCGTAATTGGTAAAGTTCGCTTTCGCGTAATCGTCATAAATCGCCTCCACCACCGAAACAATCATTTCGCTGGGCGGATTCGGAACGCCCTGCGGCGCGATCTCGTCCAGCGTCGCTGCCAGTTGTTCCCACGATTTTTTCGCGCGCGCGCCGACGCTCATTTTTAACAAGCGCTCGCCGATTTTGTAATCACGCGGGGGCGCTGGCTCCGGCGCGACCGTTCCTTCGCTCGCGGCTAACGCTTCTTCGCTGACGGCGACGACCTCGACCGGCAACGTTTTCTCCCAACCGTTCCACAGGTTATCCGCGCTTTTGCCGCCGATGCCCGGGAGCAGCCGCACCATGCGCTTGAAGGCGACTTCATCGCGCGGATTCGCCACGAAGCGGATGAACGCCGCCACGTCCTTGATGTGAGCCTGCTCAAAGAAGCGAATCCCGCTCGTGATTTGATAAGGAATCCCGCGTCGCGACAATTCCAGCTGCAATTCCACCGCATGATAATGCGACCGATAAAGCACCGCGACGTCGTTCAATTCCACCCCTTCATCGCGCAACTCGAGCAACCGTTGCGCGACAAATTGGGCCTGCTCGCTTCCATCGTTCAGCGCTACCATCGCCGGCCGCATCGATTTTGAA
>JBBSEO010000208.1:0-4589 GCA_038239645.1 Chthoniobacterales bacterium
CAAGGAGCGATGCGCCGTTAATTAGAAAGGTGAAGGCGATCGCGAAGCCAACGCCGCGCCACCTCAGCGCCGTGATTGCTGGCGTCATCCTCATCCGCGCAATTCCTTTCGAATCATCAATTTCAAGCCCGACCACGTGTCATCCACCGCGCAAACTTTGATGTCGACCAATCCGAGCGGCAGCACGATCTCGCGAACGACATCTTCAGTCACGTCGGTTGCAACTCCTGAACTCTTCTTCGGCCAGGAAATCCAGAGCATTCCATCCGGCGCGATCAATTTACGAAATCGCGTGACGGTTTTCGCAAGGCTCGACTTTGAGCGAACAAAAGCGTGAACAAACCCAGTCCCGCGCCGGGACGTTTTACCCAGTCAATCACCATCCCGCGCGGGAGATCGAGCAGTTCCTCGTAGTTATCGGACGGGTCTTGCACGTAACTCCGCTCGCCGGACTTCAATCCCAGCTTCTTCCATAACGGCGTGCTTGAGTATCCGGCCATCGGCGCGCGCTTCGGCGCTGGCAGGATTCTGGCAGGAACAGGCCCCACTATGCGCTTTGGCTTCGCGCATCGTCGTTACTGCTTTTTCGCCTGCACGAACGGGCCGGAAATTTGAAAGGCGCCAACGGAGCCGCGAAAATTAAAGTGAATGCGATAACGCATGGTCTCGCCGCAGTGATCGACCGTCCAAATTTCATCCCAATTCATGGCACGACCGGAGGTCTGCGGCTGCCCAACGATTTCGGTAAAACGAATGCGCGACAAGCGGCAGGAAGGATCAGCTTTTCGTTCCAGAGCAAAAATCTGATTCTTCACGTTAAATTGCAGGGTTGTCCCCTTCTCATTCGTGATCGTGTTGCCCGGCAAGGGAGGGCCGTTGGCGGGAAGCCGAACCGCGCCCGCGAGGAAGAAAAGGAGGGCCAGAAAGCGCACAGAAATATTCTTGAAAAAAATCTGGCGCCGGCGAGCCCATTCTTGCGCAGGCGACTTGCGAGCCCTCTCGGACCGATGCCGAGCCAAGCTTAGGGTTGCGCCGCGACGAGTGAATCAACCGCTGCGCGCAAGCCGGCAACGCTAAACGGTTTTTCGACGATCGTATCCACCGACATTTGCTCGAAGGCCGTCCGCACTTCGGCGTTGAGAAACGCTGACAAAACGAGAATTTTGCCCGTAAAACTTCGCTCCCTCAGCTTTTTGACAAAGTCCAACCCAGAGACGCGGGGCATTCGGCTATCAGTGATGACAACGTGAAATGAACCTGGGTGAGCATCGACTTGATCCAAGGCGTAATTGCCATCCGCGGCGCTCGTTACCTCGTAGCGCGGATCGTCGAAAATGTAATGCATCGACTCTGCAATCGACGGCTCGTCGTCCACCGCCAGAATCTTTAATGCATTCCCCATATTTCCTCAGGGTGACACCTAAGCACTCGACGTGCCCGAGATTCCATGAGGGCGGCCCGAAGGGAGATTGCCCGAGGCTGCGGACTGACTTCGCCTCGCGCGCGCCGCGTTAGGCGGCGGAGGCATCGAACCTCCGCCGCGTATTATCGCAATGAATTAATCTCCGAGCGTTTTCTCCGCGTCGCCGATTTTGCGCTCGACTTTGCCGCCGAGCTTTTCTGCCGTGCCACGCGCCTCCAAATCCTCGTTGCCGGTCACCTTGCCGGCGACTTCTTTCATTTTGCCCTTCGCTTCATCCCACGATCCCTGCGCTTTATCCTTTGTGCTGTCGTTCATACAAATAAATCGACCTGCCCGACGACAAAGGCCGTATTAAAAATCATCGAGCTTCCGTTGTCGGTGGCCGCAGTTTTAAATTGCGTGCCGCAACTGTTTCCATAACGAAACAAGATTAGATGCGCCGGTTGATTCCATCCCCACCCTGTCGCACGCTGCACGCGTGAACCCAGATCGGCTTTTCAATTATCTCGATGGGCGATTGAGCCCAGGCGACCGCGCGGCGGTGGAGGAGGAATTGATGAGCAGCGAACAGGCGCGGAAGGAATTCGAAGTGGCGCGCCGGATCCACCTTGGCTCGCAGGGAGCGATCGATCCGCGCCGGGAAATTCTGAGTGAGCGGGCGGACCTTCCTCCGACCGGCGGGCGCAAGATTGGACGCCAGGTGCTGGCGGCCGCGATGTTTCTGGTCGCGCTCAACGTTGCCTTCGGTTTGTTCATCATCGCCCGGCACGAGAGCGCAAATCCGAATCGCGAGGCGCTGCGGAAACAATCGGAGGCGCAGGTGCGCAAGGCGCTGGAGCAGGCGAGCGCGAGTGAGCTGACGCCGGCACCGCTCGGGATAAGCGACACGGCCGTGACGGTACGGGTGGGAGCGGCGGCGGAAATCGCGGAGCAGGTGCAGAAGCTGGCGCAAAATGCGGGGGGCACAGCCACGCCGGGGCCGCTCGATGCCGGTAAGATTAATGTCCTGGTGGAAATGGCGGGCGGACGGATTTCGGAGTTTGTGAAATCGTTGTCGGCGATCAACGGGGTGAAACGGGTCGAGAACGGCAATGGCGCGGCCGGGCCGGATGAAAAGATGACGCTGACAGTGCGGATCGCAGAAGAGCAATGATCGCAGTGCTCTTCGCGCTGCCGGCCGAGGGCAGTGCGTTTGTGCGCGATCTGCGCGCGGCGGCGCGTGCGGGACATTTGGTGCGTGGGAAATTTGCGGGCGCTGACGTCGCAGTCCTTTACACCGGCGTCGGCGCAAAAGTCTGCCTGGCGCGGTTGCAAGAATTTCTCGCGACGGAAAAACCAACGCTGCTGGTGAGCTGCGGTTTCGGGGGCGGCACGGCTAACGACTTGCAACCGGGCGACGTCTTCGTCGCCACCAATTACACATCGCCCGAGTTGCTGGATATCGTGCGGACGCGACTGCCGCGCGCACACACAGGGACCTTGTATTCCGCCGGGCGCGTGATCGATGAAAACGCGGATCGCTATCGAATTGGACGCAAGAAAAACGCCGCGGCGATCGACATGGAAACCGAAACGATCGCGCGCATCGTCCGCGCCGCGAATCTTCCTTTGCTTTCGCTGCGTGTCATCAGCGACACGCCCGCGGCTCCCTTCCCTGCTCCGCCGGAAGTTCTCTTTGACGTCGAACAGCAACGGACGCGCGTGCCGGCTCTGCTCGCGCACATGCTGAGAAATCCAAGCGCGGTCCTGCGGCTGGTGCGTTTTTCAAAGCAGATCAGCCTCGCGAAAAAAAATCTCGGCGCGGCTCTCGGCGAAATTCTGCCGCACCTCGCCGCCTGATTACCCGACCGGCTCAACGTGCACGAGAACGTCGGCAATGCGCCGGTCGCTGGCGCGAATCGAATTCTTGACCAGATGCGCGAGTTCGTGGCCCTCGCGCACGGACATGTCGCCGTCCACGCGCACATGGAGGTCGACGTAATAATCCGTGCCCATTTTGCGGATGCGGCATTTATCCAGCTCGGTTACTCCGGGCACGAGCAGCGCAGCCCCGCGCACGGTGTCGGAGATTCCGCCGGTCGGCGCGGTGTCGAGAATCTCGTGCAGCGCCGGTCGCAGAAGATGAATGCCGTTGGCCGCGATAATGACGCACGCGACCAAGGCGGCGTAGTCGTCCGCGCTTTCCCAGCCCGGGCCGCCGATGAGGGCGATGGAGATTCCGATGAAGGCGGCGAGCGACGTGATCGCATCGGCTCGGTGATGCCAGGCGTCGGTTTTGACGGCGGTGCTCTCGCGTTCGCGCGCGACGCGGATGACGAAACGAAAGAGCGTTTCCTTGATCACGACCACGCCCAGCAAAATCCAGAGCGTGAACGGCGCAGGCGCGTGGTGTGGGGTGAGAATCTCGCGCACGCTTTCGATCGCCAGCCCGACGGCAGCGACGATGACCCCGAGAGCCACGACGATGGCAGCCAGAGGTTCGGCCTTACCGTGACCGTAGGGATGCGAGGCGTCCGGCGGCCGCGAGGCGAAACGAAGGCCGCCCCAGATAATGAGGGAAGATCCGACGTCGAGGGCGGATTCAATCCCGTCAGCGATCAATGCGTAGGCATGACCGACGACCCCGGCGGTGATCTTGATCACGGCGAAGAGGACATTGACGAGCAAGCCGATGAGCGCGAGCGACGCGACGCTTTGCTGCTGCGTACTGTTGACCTTAGATTCTTCGCTCATGCCCAATCGCAAAACCGTCCAAGTCGCTGTTTATCACGCTTACGGAAATCCCGTCGAGGTTCTGCATCTCGAGAGCACATCGTTGCCCGAGGTGCGCGCGGATGAGGTGCGGGTGCGATTATTGGCCGCGCCGGTCAATCCGGCCGACCTGAACCAGATCGCGGGGAAATATCCGGTGCGTTTTCCGTTACCGGCGACGCCGGGATTCGAAGGCGTGGGCGTGGTCGAGGAAATCGGGGCCGAGGTGCGCGATCTCCAGAGCGGAACGCGCGTGATTCTGCCGCACGATTTCGGAACCTGGCGTGAGGAGTGCGTCCTGAAAGCGAGCGAGCTGGTCGCGATCCCAGCGGAAATCGATGTGCTGCAGGCGGCGATGTTGAAGATCAATCCCTTCACCGCCTGGCGATTGCTGCATGATTACGTCACGCTTCGG
>JBBSEO010000209.1:0-4584 GCA_038239645.1 Chthoniobacterales bacterium
AGCAACGTCTTCTGGCTTGGCGGAAGCGAATGTTTGCCGGGCCTGTTCAGTCAATTTCGGAATTGCCGCCGCGCGGGCGCGCGCTCGTTCCTGTCGCTCGGCTAACGGCAAATCGTCGCGCACGAGCAAAAAAACCGTGGCGTTGCCAATAATCGAAGACCAAAAGAGCGGATCGCGCTCGAGTCGGCGCAACGTTTCCAGCTCGTTTATTTCACGCTCGATTTGTCCGATCAGCGCCTCGGCGTCGAGTTGATCATCGGCGTTCGAAGGAGACGCCGCCTTGACGCGTGACAGAATTTCGTGATTGAACCGGAGCCAGTCCTCACGCTTCGCCTCGGAATAATCGCCGAGAGCCCAGTCCAACTCGTGCTGACCTGCTTCCGTCGCGCGCGTTGGATAAAAGCGGAAATAGGCATCGATGTATTGCGCCGAAAGGTCGCTCACGGCGTCGGTCGCGCTTGCGCCCGAAATCAAAACGCTGAGGAACAGCCAGCCGAGGAGTGACGGGCAGAAGCAACGTGGCTTCATCAGCCAAATTATGGGTGCGGCTGCTGCCGGTTGCGCACCATTTCCATCAATCGATTCTTGATCTTCTCGGAAGATTTCGCCGGCTTCAGGCTGAGCGCGAATGCCTCGCTCAGGGAATAACATTCCGTCAAAAAATCCTCGGCTTTCTGGCCAAAGGCGCGTCGCGCGTTTTCGAACTCCGCCATCTCGCCTTCCTCCAGTACGCCAATAACAAACAGGCGCGCGCGATTCTGGAATTCCTCAAAGCTCATCACGCAATTCTTTCAATCCTTCGTAAATTTTCTTCAGGCCCAGTTCCAAGCGTGTCTTGACTGTTCCCAATGGTGTATTCGTATTTGCGGCGATTTCGCGCTGACTCATTCCGCGAAAAAATGCGAGCTCGATGGCGATTTGCTGTGCCGGCGGGAGCAGCGCTATCACGCGCCGGATGAGAACTCTGGTGTCGCCGCTGGTGATTTCCTCCTCGGTCGCATTATGCACCCACGCGTCGGGCTGCTGCTCGGTCTCCAGTTGCAAACGCTCCTCCGCGCGGGCATAAGCCTGCTTTTTACGCAAGCCGTCGATCGCGCGCCGCCGCGCCAGTGTCACCATCCAACCGAGCGGTTTTCCCTTCTGGGCAGAAAAATTTTTCGCCTGGTTCCAGATCTCCATGAAAATTTCCTGGAGCAGATCGTCGGCCTCCGCCTCATTGTGAATCACGCGCAGGATCAGTGCCTTGAGGATTCCATTGTAACGATCGTAAAGAATCGAGAGCGATTCCGGATTCTCCTGCTGGATGCCCGCCATCAAATCAAAATCCGTGGGCGCCCCGGGGGCAAGATCCGGGACTGTCGCGGCCATTCGTGGTGGTGATTCCGAGTCGTCCTCCGGGCGAACGACCCGCTTACGTGCGGGCATTGATCAGGAGGCTTTCTTCTGCGCGATGCGTGCGCGTTCGCATTGCTCGCAAATGCCGATTGCGTCCATCGCCAAATCGCCCGGCACGGTCGAGATCGAGAGATTGGCCCGGTGCGGGCAGACAGGCGACGATTTCATTCGGTTCGCATTTTGCGTGGAAACTTGATTTCGTCCACCTCGTTTGGAGAATTTTCTACCGTCGAGAATTCGGACTCATTGCTTTACGAAACGACTCCTCCTCGTCTGTACGTCTGCGAGTTTTCGCAGACCGACGTGCCAGGAAACGAAGAAAGGTGAACGTCGACTGGGATACCGGCAAATTTCTACCGGAGCCCGTCCGTGGCTTCGGCGAACCGCGGTGACGCCATCGAGACAATTCCTCTCGATGCAGCGTCAGGGCTATTTGCTTTGTCCTTTCCCTCGCCTGAAATGCGGTGAATCGTCCTCGCGCCTCAATGATTGAAACCGTAGATCGCTCCGCTCGCGCGGAGGACGCGCGCCGCCGGGGCTCGACCGCGTTCTTGCTTTCTCCGTGGGTCCAGATCGTCGTCAGCATTCTTTTGAGCGCCGCCGCCCAGATTTTTCTCCGGCTCGGAGTCGGCCACCGCCAGGACGAGGCGTGGGCCGCTTTCCATGGGCTTTTTTCCGGTTGGGTCTGGGCGGGAATCATCGCGCAGATCGTTAGTCTCCTTTCGTGGTTGCAGGCGCTCCGCACCATCAAGCTCCTGATCGCGTTTAACCTTTCCGGTATCCTCCACGTCCTCGTGCCGCTCGCCGGCTGGCTGTGCCTGGGCGAGAAGATTCCGCCGATGCGCTGGCTGGGAATCATCCTCGTGCTTGCGGGAGTTTTTGTCGTCGCCAGCCCGGCGGCGCGGGTGGAAGAAATGTTATGACGCCTGCCGGTCTCGGTCTTGCCATGATCGCCGCCTTGAGCTTCATCACCGGGCAGATCTGTTTCAAGTTTGCCGTTAACGAGAGTGACGAAAGCGCCCGGCGAACGGGCGGGTTTCTTCCAATTTTCGCCGGAGGTATCGCGGCCATGACGGTCGGCTTCTTTACCTGGCTGACGTTACTCTCGAAGTTTGAGCTTAGTTATGTCTTTCCTTTCGAAGCTCTCAGCCGTGTTCTGCTCGTCGCCGGGGCGGTTCTTTTCTTGAAAGAGAAGATGACGCCCAAGCTATGGATCGGGGTCGTCCTGATTACCGGCGGCATCATCGTCGTTTCAGTGACCTAACCCATGCATACGTCGGCGAACGCAGTTGTGGATCTTGCGCCGGCGCCAGAAAAGATCTTAACGACGAGTTTCGGCGAGCTTCACGTGCATGGCCGAGCCGCAGATTTTTCTCCGCTGGCCTGGAGCGAAAATTATCCGCCGCAGTGGAAGAGTCGCGCCTTCTATCGCGTGCTCGAGGAAACCATGCAGGACCAGTTCGAGTTCAAATATTTTGCCCTGAGGGACAGGCAGGGAGCGACCTTTGCCATTCAGCCGGTCTTCTTCGTTTGCCGCGACTTGATCGACGAATTTCCCGCCCCCTTGCGAATGCTGCTAAACGCCATCCGGCAGAAGCGACAAACGAGGATTCTGATGGCCGGAAGCCCGGTGGGCGAGAGCCACCTGGGCGGAACGGCAAATGTGGATTCGGCGCAGGCCCGCGATGCCTTGTGCGAAGCCCTCAACCTCTACGCGGCCTACTGTCATGTTTCTTTGATCGTAATTAAGGATCTCGGCGTGAACTATCGTACTGCCAGCGAAATTTTTCGTCGTCAGGGTTATACAAGGTTAGCGAGTTTTCCGGCCGTTAAACTCGAATTAGCCTTCGAGAACTTCGAGGATTACCTGCAGCGTCGATTGACCGGAAAGATGCGCCGAGACCTTCGGTTGAAGTTTAGAAAGACGGCGAATCTTGGCCTCGAGTTAGAGGTAGTTTCGGCTGTTCGACCATACGGAGCGGAGATTCACGCCCTTTACCTTGAAGTCGTGAAACGAAGCGCGGTTGAATTTGATATTCTGACCCGGCGTTATTTCGAGAAAATAGGAGAAGCACTCGCTCCCGACGCCAAATTTTTTATCTGGCGCCTGTCCGGCCGGATCATCGCCTTCACCTTTTGCGTCGTGACCGCGGACACGCTCTACGACATGGACGTGGGCCTGGATTACTCAGTCGCGCACGATCTGCATCTCTATTTCGTGACGCGGCGGGACATGATCGAATGGGCAATTGCGCGCGGACTCAAAACATATATTTGCTCGCCTTTCGGTTACGATCCGAAGCTGCATATGAAGATGGATTTGGTGCCGCTGGATCTTTTTGTGCGACATCGATCGTATCTGGCAAATCTGATCATTCGCCGCTTCGGCCCGAGATTCGCCCCGGCGCGCTCCGAACCGATTCTGCGACAGTTCCCGAACTACGCGGAAGTTTGATTCAGTTTCGCGGAGCCGGGTAGCGAAACAGGTTGGCACGGGCGAAAGAACAGCGAGTATTGCGCCTTATGGGAAACAGCAAAGGCAGAGACAACGTGAGGAAACGCGCCGCGCGGCGACGGAAGACAGAGCGTCTCGCTGCGGCCAAGCCGACTTCGTCGGCGAAAAAATCGAAGCGCATCGCCAAGATAGAAAGTTAACGACTACTTCATCGCCGCAATCTTCAGCTCAATCGCTACTTCCTCGCTAATGCGCGAGATCGCCTCGGCATTCTTGCTGAAAAGCAATCCATAATCGCTTCGGCGAAGAGGGCCGACTCGGACCTCCCACTGTGTTCGCGCCTTGGCCGAATCCGCGGGCAATGGACTCGCCAGCGTCACATGCAAAGTCACCGGCTTGGTCACGCCATGCAGCGTGAGGTCACCGGCAATCTCGGCAGAGTCAGCTCCGGTGCGAGTGACACGGCGGCTCTTGAAAGTGATGTCCGGAAATTTCGCGGCGTCGAAGAAGTCTGCGCTTCGCAAATGTTGGTCGCGTTTCGAGATGCCGGTTTCGATGCTCGCGACTTCGATCTTCGCATCCACCGTGGAATTTTCCGGATGCGCGCGGTCCAGCTCGATCGTGCCGGTAAAGCGCGTGAAAGTTCCCTTCGTGGTGCCGAAAAGTTGATGCACACTGAATCCGATAACCGAGTGCGCGGGATCGATCCGATACGTTTCGCTCGCGACCGCGCT